>JALFKB010000038.1 GCA_022775805.1 Clostridiales bacterium | reverse complement strand
AAACCTCTTTCAATTTTTTCGATAACTTCCGAAACAACGTTCTCATCAACCGATCTGACTACTATTATAAACTCATCACCGGCGCATCTTATCACGCGACCCCTTCCGACCACGGCATCGCTGAAAATTCTGGCTGTGACCATCAGAGCCTTGTCCCCCTCGCTGTGACCGAAGGCATCGTTTATACTCTTGAAATCGTTAAGATCCGCCATAAAGGCTGTCATAACTATATGCTTTTCGTCGCATTCCCGTTCCAGATCCTTCAGATGCATATGATTGAAGACTCCGGTTAGAGAGTCAATGAAAATCAGACTGTTCTTCAGATATGATGCCATTCCCTGAATAGCGATGGCAACGCTCACCCATATTACAGATATTCCGAAAAGCAGCGACTGGGCAATTACCCCTAATACTACAGGTGTCAGGAAAATCCACGCTGAGAACCTTATTACCACCTCGTCCCGCCGCTTTGATCTGTCAAGAAGAAACACACCGTACACAATGTGTATCAAACCGATAATAACGAATACCCAGTACATGCTCTGTCTCTCATACACATTGTTCTCCAGGGAAAAAACAATAGGGTAAAATACATTCAGAATCAGGGCAGCGACTCCAATAAGATCTATTCCCAGAACGACCCCGTTCATCACCCTTGAGACGCTGTTCTCCGTCAGGCAGCACACAAACACCAGCCACAAATAGGTTATCAGAATAACCGAGAAGAACAGCCATGAATCAGAAATATACAGAATCACTGTGAAAACCATCCCCGGTTTGCCATCTGCAGCGAAACCGATTATCTCCGCAATACAGGACAGGATGGTAACGATTACAGCCCGAAACAGATGTCTGGTCAATCTGTTTCGGTTGATATGCTCTCTATTCGTTATGATAAGCATAAGCATCATTGCGATACCTATTCCATTGCTTATGCACGATGCTGCAAACATTGAATATCTCCTTAACCTCTCATCCTTACCAGCTCATCCCAGTATGTTCAAAATATAAGCACTTTAATTATATCTGAAGTGGTTGATAATTCAACAATTGAATTGTAATTTTATCATGTTTTTTTGCCCGGGCAATTCATTTGTTTGCATTATAACAGAAGGACAGTCCCTTTTTCGGGACTGCCCTCCTTCATGTAAACTATTTTCTTATTCTCTTTACTATATTCTTGCTCCTCTTTTATTCCACTTCCGGAAGTGTTGCGAAGCCAACCTGGAGATCCTCATCAGTCGGGATATAATCAGACATTGTGCCATTGTTGAAGCTCTCGTATGCATACATGTCAAAGTATCCTGTTCCTGTAAGACCGAATACGATGTTCTTTGCTTCTCCTGTTTCCTTGCACTTTAATGCCTCATCTATGGCAACCTTGATGGCGTGGCTTGATTCAGGTGCCGGCAGAGTTCCTTCAACTCTGGCGAACTCTACCGCTGCCTTGAACACCTCAGTCTGTTCAACTGCTCTGGCTTCGATTATTCCGTCATGATACAGCTGTGAAACGATGCTGCTCATTCCGTGGTATCTCAGGCCGCCTGCGTGGTTCGGGGAAGGAATGAATCCGCTTCCCAGAGTGTACATCTTAGCCAAAGGACAAACCATTCCTGTGTCACAGAAATCGTATGCGTACTTGCCCCTGGTGAGACTCGGACATGATGCCGGCTCAACGGCAACGATCTGATAATCATTTTCTCCTCTGAGCATTTCCCCTACAAACGGTGAAATCAGACCTCCCAGGTTTGAGCCGCCGCCGGCGCAGCCGATGATAATATCAGGCTTAACACCGTACTTGTCCAGAGCTGTCTTTGTTTCAAGACCCACAACCGACTGATGAAGCAGAACCTGATTCAGAACGCTTCCCAAAACATATCTGTAGCCGTCTCTTGATACTGCGCTCTCAACCGCCTCTGAAATGGCGCATCCCAGGCTTCCTGTAGTTCCAGGATGTTCAGCAAGAATCTTTCTTCCAACCTCTGTTGTATCCGATGGTGACGGTGTAATGCTGGCACCGTATGTATTCATAACCTCACGACGGAATGGCTTCTGCTCATAGGATACCTTAACCATGTATACATCGCAGTTCAGATCCAGGTATGCACATGCCATTGAGAGGGCTGTACCCCACTGGCCTGCTCCCGTTTCTGTAGTAACGCCCTTGAGGCCCTGCTTCTTGGCATAATATGCCTGAGCTATTGCTGAGTTCAGCTTGTGGCTTCCGCTTGTGTTGCCGCCCTCGTACTTGTAGTAGATGTGAGCCGGTGTTCCCAGCTTTTCCTCCAGACAGTAGGCTCTAACCAGCGGTGAAGGTCTGTACATCTTGTAAAAATCACGAACCTCCTTCGGGATTTCGATATACGGAGTATCATTGTCCAGTTCCTGCTTTACGAGCTCCTTGCAGAATACCTGCTCCAGTTCCTCTGCCTTCATCGGCTCGTGTGTTCCCGGATTCAGAAGGGGTGCCGGCTTGTTCTTCATGTCAGCCCGCACATTGTACCATTCCTTAGGCATTTCATTTTCTTCGAGATAGATCTTGTAAGGGATTTCGTTTGTCTTTGCTGTAGTCATTTCTTTTTCTCCTTTCACTACGCTTTCGCAGCTCTGCATGGTGAAGGGCTCCGTAAAAAATCAAAAAGCGCCTGTCCACTCAAGGACAAGCGCTATGCCTGCGGTACCACCTTGTTTAACATTCGCCCCCGCTAAAATGGGAACATCCTGTTCACTCTGCAGAGTGCCATCACACTCCTCGCCCGTAACGCCGGCGTCACGTCTCAGCTACTCGGCGATGAATCTTCCCTCGCCTTTCGCCTCGCCCTCAGAGGCCCATTATACTGAAACTGCATCTGCCCGGATTCCACCATCCCGGGTTCTCTGTAAGACCGTACCTCAGTTTTACTTCCTCTTCAACGGTTTACTTTATTCAATTAACGCAATAATAATACTCCCGGCATTTTCAAATGTCAATACCGTTTTGCAAAAAAATTCTACTGTTGTTTTGACATTTCAGCGTATCTCTTGATTTTGCCCGTGGTGGTTTTTACCATCTCCTGATCCGTGGTAACCACACGAAGCATCTGCTTATACACAGGAAGCGTATCGTTAATGGTTTCAATATCAGCCTTGATTACCTTATCAATTCTGTCCTTCGATTCCGCTTCATAGTGTTCAGCCATATACTCCGGATTGTAAACAATTTTCACGCACACCGCCAGATTCGTTTCGTCTCCGTCATTACCCCGGGGTTCCCCGTAAACCATGCACTCCTCTACGTAAGGCAGGTTGCTTACCAGCACCTCAAGTTCTTCAGGATATACGTTCTTGCCGTTCTTCAGAACGATTACGTTCTTTTTCCTGCCGCAGAGGAACACAAATCCGTCCTTATCAGTATATGCCAGATCCCCTGTATGGAGCCATCCATCCACCAGAGTCCTGGATGTTTCCTCATCGTTTTCGTAATAGCCGGACATGATGCTCGGTCCCCTGGCAATCAGCTCTCCAACCCCCTTTTCATCCGGGTTGTCTATTCTAACCTCCAAATTCGGCAGCGGTCTGCCTATGGAGCCGTTCTTCTGTTCAAATTCGTTCTCAACGCAGATTACAGGTGAGGATTCCGTCATTCCGTATCCCTGTGTAGCCACAATTCCAAATGATTTGAAACCCTTAAGGGCAACGGGATCGATAGCCGACGCTCCGCTCACCACAAGACGGATTTCTCCTCCCAGCTTCTCCAGAACCTCTGCAAAAAGCCGACGGCGCAGGTTAATTCCAAACTTCTCAGCAATATCCGCCACCTTCATTCCAAAGGCAAGCTTCTTCTCTTTTCCTTCCTTTTTCACTGTAGCCAGCACTTTCTTGTAGATGGATTCAATAAGAAGCGGTACACAGAAAAACACCGAAACCCTGTATTCCACCAGGTTCTTCTGGAGATATTTCAGTCCGTCACAGTATGTTGTGGTGGCCCCCTGGGCTATCATAACAAACTGGCCTATCGCTCCGAAGGTGTGATGATAAGGCAGGAAAGCCATGCTCACATCCCCGGGATATACCTTAATTACAGTGTTGATGGAATTGAGATTCGCCATGATGTTTCTCTGACAAAGCATTACTGCCTTTGCCATTGAAGTTGTTCCCGAGGTGAAAAGAAGTATGTCAATCTTCTCCGGATCCACCGGCAGATGCTGATATTCCCTGCTGCCGCTGTCCACCAGGCTTCCACCCTCTGCCATGTACTCCAGAATAGTCGGGAAGTCTTCAATCTCCTCCATGGCGATGAACTCCGATACATTGGTTTTGCCTTCTGCCTTAAGGCGCTCTACGACCTTCAGATGAGCCTTGTCAAAGATGAGAATATCGGCGCCGCTTCTGATAAGGGATGATTCCAGTTCTTCATATGGCAGCCCCTTGTCCAGAGGCACGCATATGCCCAGTCCACCCAGAACTGTGAAGTAGCTTAGAATCCACTCGTATCTGTTCTTGCCCACAATGGCTATCCTCTTCCCTTTTCCCTGCCTGGAAAGGAGCCCCTCGCCGAAGGCGTGAACATCTTCTCTGAAACGGCTGAATGAAATGTGCTCGTATTCAAAGTCTTTGCGGCTTTTGCTGTGCTTGATAATAAATGCATCCGCATCACCGAATTTCTCGGCACTTTTATTCAGCATGTCTCTGAAATCCGAGAAATTTGTTCCCTCAAATGCGGGGGTCAGCTGTTTTATATTATTCATGTAGTCTCCTGTGTCAGTTTTCTATGTAGTTATCAAAACTATGTTACATAATTATTATAACTTTGTCAACAGGTTGACGATTCTACATATTAGTGCTATGCTTACACCAAAGAGTTTAGTTTTATCTGATTAGAGGTGATAGAATGGCTGACAGCAAGCAGTCCAACCTTCTGAAACTGCCGAGGTGGAACCAGCTTCCGTCGGTGGATCAGTATCTGGAACAGGTTCTGCAGCTTATAGACGAATGGCTCGGGGAGTATCTTCCCCATTCAGGGCAGCGAATAATAACCCGCACCATGGTAAACAATTACGTTAAGCAGCGTTATATCGACCCACCTGAAAACAAAAAATACAACAGGCTTACCATAGCCTGTCTCTTCGTAATCACGCTGCTGAAACCGGTGTATACCATAGACGAGATTGCCACCCTCATACAGCACGGAATCGATTTCAAGGATGCTGAGTTCTCGTACAACCAGTTCTGCGACATGATTGAAAAAGCAGTGGAGCACGCCTTCGAGGGAACCACCATGCCGAAACATTCGGAACAGAACGATCCCAAGGATCTTTTCTGGCATGTCTGCAACTCCTTCGCTTCACAGCTCTATGTAAGGCACGCTTACCTGCTGCACTAAGTACCATGCGGCAGCTTAAATAAAAAAAGGCCTGTTCACCCTCCATAACAGGCCTTTTGTATTTCTGTTTTACTGTTATATGTTTTACTGTTTTACTTTTTTGTTCTTTGCCGCCTTCTTCTGTTCCTGAGCCTCAATATAGACAATTTTGTCCTTTCTTCTGGCAGTAGGATCCACAGGTTCGATCTGGTGGAATCCGTCAGCAAGATCCGGAATAAGAACCAGATCAACATCCTCAAATTCCTCCTTCAGAGCCTCAGCGGTTTCAAGCTGGGCAGCCTTCAGCAGCCCTATATCCAGCTGTTCTTTTTTGTTGGTGAAGAAAACCTGAATCCAAAGCTTTCTTCCTGTTTTGATTACGTCTGTGAAGGTAACATTGCAGTCGTAATGATCCAGCCTTTCCTTGCTTATTGCCTCTATCCGTTCAAACATTTCATTTTCCGGAGCGAAGAGCACAATGCTTCTCAATGATTCCAGAATCATGGCTATCGGCTCCTTAAGGAGAGCCACCGCGAGTATGATCGCGATTCCCGGGTCAACATACGGGCATATCCAGGACAGCGGAGTTCTGATGATAATGAGGTTTACCGCAAAGGCAGCCCCCACTCCCAGTGTGCATATGGCGTCCAGCTTCCAGATAAACAGCTCCGCCTTGATTGACGGGGATTTGTACTTGGTTGCAAGCCTTCCCAGCACAATCCACATGATTACACATCCTGCGGAAATGCAAAGTTCGAAAATGGCAAGCACCGAAGCATCCACCTCGTTGCCTCCGTTGATAATTGTTTTGATGCAGTTAATCACCAGCACCACATCGATAATCAGAAGAATCGTGTATTTGATTAGAACAAACAGCGACTCAATCTGCGAAAACCCGTAGGGTCTCTTCTCTGTTTCTTTTTTGTAGAGCAAAGGCACCAGGAGCATGAATGGTCCAATCATTGCCAGATCCGCCAGGTCATACACACAGTCCATCAGTACAGCCTTTGATCCCGTCCAGATTGCGAAACCAATCTCCGAAAGCAGAAACAGCACGCTTCCGATAAAACTTAGATTTAGAATTTTCTTTTCAATTTTCAGATTTGTATCTGTCATAAAAACCTCCTTGCCTATATTGTACCATCGCCCCCGCTGCCCCTTCAACTGCTCATTTGCTCTGAATGAAGATAAGGAAGAAGCGAAGAAGCTGCCGCACCGGACTGTTGGCGCAGCAGCTTCTTATTTTAGCAGTTTATACTTGTAAGTGACTTGTATCCTAGTCGTCGATGCCCAGTTCAGGCGGTTCCTGCTTGAGGCCCTTTGTAAGGATAAGGAGATAGATTATTCCTGCCACTGTCCATGCGCATCCCAGAATGATTGCGAATTTGTCCAGGTGTACCAGCAGGTAGAGGCAGAGCAGTGCTCCCAGGATCGGGAAGATCAGATAGAGAATTGTTCCCTTAAGTGATCTCTCCTTCTTCTTAACATAGTACTGTGCTATTACAGAGAGGTTTACGAAGAAGAATGCCACGAAACCTCCGAAGTTTATGTAGGCTGTTGCCTTTGTAACATCAAGGAATATTGCCAGCAGAGCAACTGCACCGATAAGGAATATGGCGTTTGCCGGTGTCTTTGTCTTCGGATTAAGAGTTCCGAAGAACTTCTTAGGCATTACGCCGTCTCTTCCCATGGCGTACAGCAAACGTGCACCACTTGCCTGAGCCGAGAGCCCTGCAGCGAACTGACCCACAATTGTTCCTACCAGGAAGATGGCTCCGAATACAGGGGGAGCTACCTGACGGGCAATGTCGTATGCCGCATTGTCAGGATTTGCATATTCGAAGGACGGATGAACCAGATGCGTGAAATACGTAACTACCAGAAAGATGGCTCCGCAGATGAGCATTGTGAGTATGATAGCTCTTGGTATATTCTTTGTCGGTTCAACTGCATCTTCGGTAAATGTGGTCAGGGCATCAAAGCCCAGGAAGCAGTAACATGCCGCAGCTGCGCCTGCAACTGTGTAACTGAAATCAATATCAGGGTTATAGAACGGTGAGAATGAAGCCAGAGTTCCTTCACCCATTCCCTCTGTGATAGCCTTAATTGTAAAGGCCAGGAATGCAATGATAATTCCAACCTGGATACCAACCAGAACGAAGTTGATCTTGCTTCCAACCTCTGCTCCGAAGAAGTTGATTGCAGAGGTTACGATGATGAAGCCTGCAAGCCATACCCATGAAGGTACTGCAGGAACTGCAGCGCTGAGGTATGCTGCGCCTATAAGCCAGATTGCCATTGGGAAGAAAACGTATCCCAGCAGAACAATCCATCCGGCAATTACCCCCAGCTTGGAATTGATTGCTTTTCTTGTATATGTGTAGGTGGATCCGGCAGTGGGATAAGCCTTTGCCATGTGTCCGTAGCTCAGTGCCGTAAACAGCATTGCGATTACTGCGAAGCATATTGCCCCTGATTCCACTCCGTGGGAGGCAGTAGCTATTACTCCGTAAATTGTATAGGCAATCATTGGAGTAAGAAACGCGATACCGAAGATTACCAGATGTCTGAGCTTCATTGTACGCTTAAGAGTATTGTCATTCATGTTATATTTTGTCCTCCTTCTCAAATTACATATGTTCAGTTCCGGCAGATTCAGGCCGGTTCACCGGATTTACAGAAACTGCCTGTAGATTCCCGGTCTGTAGTCAGGCTCCCCTGTAAGGTCCTTGTCAACAAACAGTCTCCTTGTTGCCAGTGAAAGATCTATTGTTTCCATGAAGATTCCTTCCTGAACATTGTCCTTGTTTCCTGCATAATAATGCAGATTTGTCTCATAGAAAGGTGTGATTTTCGGTCCGATTACACAGCTTCCGCCGCCGAAGTAGTTCACATCGTCCATTCCGCAGAGGTTTGAGCTTGCAACATAAATTGTGTTGCAGAGCACGCCGTACTCCAGAGTAGGTGCGTAGTAGTCTATGAATGCCTGACGGCTTCCCTCCTTAGGAATCTCCTCAACAACTGCCGTAGGATTAAGGTAAAGTCTGCTGCCCTGTCCGCAGTAGTATCTCTGGAGTTCAGGGAACTGATAAGTGTCAAAGCAGATTCCTACGGAAATCGGTCCCCACGGAGTATCGAACATGAACGGCTTGTCGCCCTTCACACACCAGATGCTCTCAGTTTCAAACGGATGCATCTTCTTGTATGAACCGATGACGCCTTCAGGTCCGATGGCAACTGCAGAATTGTACAGCTTGGCGTCTGCTTTCTCTTCGAGCTTTTCGGACATTCCGAATACAGCGTAAATGCCGTATTTCTTCGTAATCTCCGCAAGTCTGCTGCATGAAGGTCCGCTGAGGGTTTCTGTGTTCTTTATCTTCTCTTCCTGAGAAATCTTCTCATCCACGAAATAGTCGTAACCCATAAGGCACATTTCCGGGAACAGTATAATGTCCGCGCCCCGTTTTGCTGCTGACTCAGCAAAACCGCACATCCGGCTGATGTTGCTTTCCTTGTCAGCTGCGTCAACCTTGAAATTCACTACAGCTACAGTAATGATGTCTTTCATCTTTTCTTCTCTCCTTCAGTAATAAAATTATTTATCTTTCATTTCCGGAGGCTTTGCATATGAATTCAATTCTTGACTTTGAATCCGACTTCTCCAGAATCTTTGAAACGTGTTTCTTCACCGTAGATATGGTAATGTACTTCATCTCGGCAATTTCCTCGTTTGAGTAGCCCTTCAGCACCATTGAGGCAATGTCCTTCTCTGTGCTGGTGAGGGAGTATCTGCTTGCCATGTTCTCAAACATGAAGGCGTAATTCGATGCCTTCAGCTCCAGATGAGGCTGGAATATCCGGCATATTTCAATCTCTTTTTCCGAGAAATCAGTGTCATTTTCTTCCCGGAAGAGATCCAGGGATCCGATGCAGTATCCTGCTCCCTTCTTATCCCACCTGAAATTGCTGTCCAGGGACACCTTGGTATGGGCAGGGGTAACATAATCGATAAAGTACTCCGTGTCCTTTCGTTTCTCCAGATCAAAGGCATCGCTGCTTTTTATTACCACATCCCTGTTAGGCTTCATCTTGTCCACAACATCGTCAATGTTGCAGTAGTAGAGTTCATAATCCTTCAGTTCCTTGTTTGTGAAGCCCTGTCCCAGATAATCCTTGACAATTTCCGGCTGTGACAAATCATAGAAGTAGATACAGGCCTTTTCGTAGGGAATCAGCTTCTCGATGTCCAGAAGAAAGTTGTTCATGGCAGTGAGAATGTCCTGCTCCCGATTCAGGTTCAGGATTGTTTCGTTTATTTTTTCCCAGTCCTTTGCCCATAGGTTCTGACTCATGGTTTTTCTCCCTATTCAGTCATCTTAGTTTAACCTGTTTATTATTATACATACTTTGTATGAAAATGATATGGTACCCGAGACCCATATTGTTAAAAAAAAAACAGTACAGAGCACAAAAAATGGGCTCGCTAGAGTCCATTTTCTTCTATCATATTATAATGTTCATCTATTGCCTTAAAGCATTTGACTTCATCTCCCGCTTCAAGGGCCTTAGCGATTTCCTCATGAGCCTTAAAGAGCCTGCTTTTCTTCTCATCATCAGCTGAGGATAAAACCTGACTTATCATATCGGTATAAATCTCAGAAACTGACTGCATAAGTGAAATCATAAGCCTGTTTCCAGTTCCCTCAACAAGAGCAAAATGAAAACGCATATCGACATCGATCTCATCTTCTGCACTTACCGCATCTTCATGCAAAATCTGCAAAGCTCTTCTCGCTATTTCCTTAGCCCCATCACCTGACTGAAGTATCATTGAGCATACCGTCTTCTCCATATTGTGACGGAAGGAATGAAGTTCCTCCTTATCGAAACGGCTAAGCACCATCATCATCTCCAGCATCCCAGGAAGAACGCTGGCCATATCACCAGTGACAAAGTTACCCGATCCCTGCTTACTGGAAATAACGCCCATATTTTCTAAAGTTCTAAGCGCTTCTCTTGTGGAATTTCGTCCTATTCCTAAGGCTTCAGCTAAAGTTCGCTCAGCCGGCAGCTTGGAGCCAATGCCGAGACTTCCGTCTTTTATCTGATCCATTACATATTCAATTGCCTTATTATATTCTTTTCCTGCCATGTGAGTTTGTAGCCTTTACATAAACTGTGCGAAGAAGCTCGCTACTATAACTGTCATGATGCCGCATACGCCGATTGCCAGGCCGCTCATTGCGCCCTCGGTTTCGCCCATTTCAATGGCCTTGGATGTTCCCAGCGCATGAGCCGATGAACCGATAGCGATGCCCTTGGCGATCGGATCTGTGATTCGTCCGATTTTTAAGATAATCGGCGCCAGCACGTTACCTGCAATACCTGTGATGATTATTATGGCCGCAGTCAAATTCGGATTACCGTTCATTTCTTCGGATACGCCTATGCCTATAGCTGTTGTTATTGATTTAGGAAGGAATGTTACGTATTCCGCGTGGCTGAATCCCAGCGCCAAGGCCATGGCCAAAACGCAGAGAATACTGGAAAATACGCCTACTGTAATACCAGCGAAAATAGCCTTCCAGTTTTCTTTGAGCAGCTTCAGCTTCTCATAAAGAGGCACGGCCAGACATACTGTAGCTGGCGTCAGCATCCAGCTAAGGATCTTAGCGCTTGAGTTATAAACTTTATAGTCTATATTTCCAATTACCAGAACTGCGATAGTGATAATGATAGAAATGAGAAGCGGATTGCAAAGAGCGAAATTAAACTTCGATTTTATCAGGCATCCTATGCCGTATGCCACAATGCTGAGTGCGAAACCCAGGTATGCAGATTCAGTTATGAAATTCATCTAGCGCACCTGCCTTTCTTTATTCCCTCTTCTGATGACAAACTGAGTTGCCCAGCCTGACATGAGCATTACTACTACAAGGGATACTAAAGTAACTGCAGCATAAGGAATTATTCTGCTCTGGATTGTACCCCAGGAAATGATAAGCCCAACTGCTGCCGGAATAAACATCAGCGGCATTACTTCTATAAGAAAAATCGCTGTATCCCTGACGGACTCCAGTTTGAGTTTGCCGGAAGTAAGAAGCACCAACATGATGACCATGCCATAAATACTAGCTGGCACCGGTATAGGAATCAGGTAATTCAGCACCTCGCCTACAAAAGAAATCATTATTATGATCCCAAACTGTTTAACATATTTCATAAAACGCCTCACCTTTTGTTTAAAATCATAATTGGTAGCACCAATTATTGGTACTACCAATTCTACTTGCTTTTATTACCTGTGTCAATTCATTGTTTAATCTTCAGTAAGATTAGTTGATATTTTCTTCTTTTTATCTTATTTCCTCAATTTTTGTGAACTACTCGGCAATTGAATTACCGAGCATCTGGTTTATAGAACAGCCAATAAACTGCCTATAAGATCCAGGGTGCGTCCATAACACCAATACTGCTTTTATACAGCTACTTTTAATATGTATGGGCTTTGTATCGCCA
>JALFKB010000034.1 GCA_022775805.1 Clostridiales bacterium | reverse complement strand
TACTATGCTGTCAAAGATGTCCCTCTTGCTCTTGAAATGCCGATACAGTGCTCCCTTGGTAATGTCCAGCTTTTCGGCAATGTTTCTCACGGACACAGCTTCGTATCCATCCCTCGCAAAGAGCTCAAGAGCCGTCATCAGAATTTTCTCTTTAGTATTTCCCAAAAATATTTTCCTCCTGTTTAAATTCCTGCAGATGCAACTGCAGTTCCAAGCATAAATAAACGACCGTTTACACATATGGTAGTGAACGGTCGTTTATTTGTCAAGTCACTATTTCCGCAGTCACCTCCGATACCGGAGCTGCCTTTGTTAGAACACTCCCGGCCAGGCCAGCTGCAGGAAATTCCACACAAGCTTCAGTCCGTAGAATATTATAATGGCACCGCAGACAATATTTATTACTCTTATTACCTTGTTGTTAATCTTATCCGCCAGAAGGCTCACAACAGATGACATTCCAAACCACCAAATCAGTGATGCGCAGCACACCCCTGTAATGAACAGTATGCCGGAGCTGCCCGGAAGTGATGCTCGGAAAGCTCCCAGCAGCATCGTTCCGTCGATTAACGCCTGGGGATTGAACCAGGTTACAACCATTGCGGTCCAAGCAACGTATTTGATGTATGCACAGATGGATTTATTGCGGCCTTTTTCCTCGGCTTCACTCTTTTCAAGAGAGCCACCGGACCTAAGAAGCCCGATTCCTATCCATATTACAACAAGAGAGCCAACCCCCAGAATTATCAGCTGAAGCCACTTCAGGGCACTGATGAGAGCTCCAACTCCGAAGAAGCAGGCTGCGGCAAGGGTAATATCATAAAAGGTAACGATCCCGGCTGTCACAAGCACTCTCTGTCTTTTCTGGGTCAACGCCGTGTTGATTACAAATAGATTCTGGGTCCCAATGGGCGCAACATATGCGAAACCAAGTACCAGACCCTGTATTAAATACTGCATTGTTCATTTCCTTTCCGCCGGCTGACTTTCGTCTGCAATGACTTCAATATTTTGCATTGCTCTATTTTTTTTACCTGATATAATGATGTTATCATCACTGATTAGGCATTGCAATAACTTAAAACAATTGTACCTGGTAAACTGGAGTTAACTATGATTGAAACACATTATGACTGTCCATGCATGGAAAAATGCCCTCTGAATTTCGCCATGTCCGTAATAGGCGGCAAGTGGAAGGTGCAGATAATCTGTGCTCTCAACAACAAAGGGACCCTGAGATACAACGAACTCCGCCGCAAGCTGGACGGAGTATCAAATGCTGCCCTGGCAAAGGCTCTGAAAGAGATGGAGACTGACGGTCTGGTCGTCCGCCGGGAATACCTTGAGGTTCCTGTGCGAGTGGAATATTCAACTACAGAGCTCTGCGACAGGCTGATGCCGATTCTGGAATCCCTCAGTGATTGGGGTGAAGCTCAGATGGCTCTGGATTGAACGCAAACAATAAGTTCGTATCTGTTCTTCACACCGGTCTTACGGAATATGTTGTTCAGATGTCTCTTGACCGTATACTCGGATATGCACAGCTGAGCAGCAATATCCATAACACCAGAGCGACAGCCGCGGCTCTTTTAATTAACCTGTTTTTCATAACTTTCATAACAGCAAAAAAAGGGAGCTGCAGGGCAGCTCCTTTCATGTTTCTATTAACAGTATGAGTATAACCGATTATCCCCAGTATCCTCCGAAGAGAACAAGCAGATAAATCGTTGCCAGTATTATTGACATAATCATCATCGGTCCGCCAATCTTCAGGAAGTCGATGAATGTTATAGGATACCCTCTTCTGTTGGATATTCCGGTAAGTACAACGTTCGCCGATGCACCGATGATTGTTCCGTTTCCTCCGAAGCAGGCACCGATTGAAACAGCCCACCACAGAGGCCATACATCCAGACCGGCATCTGCCATCTGCTGAATAAGCGGAATAAGAGTAGCAACAAACGGAATGTTGTCAAGAACAGCCGAGCAAATCGCTGATACCCACAGAAGAACTATCATGAGAATTACATAATGAGTTCCGGTTGCATCCATGAGAGTCACCGCCAGCATGTGAATCAGTCCGACCTTTTCCAGTCCGCCTACAACTATGAACAGAAACGCGAAGAATACGATGGTAGGCCACTCAACATCGTGCACTGTTTCCTCAACATCCTGTTTGCCGATGAGAATCATCAGCGCTGCACAGGAAAGTGCAATTACTGATGTTTTCAGACCTATGGCATCATGAAGAATAAATGCCAAAGCAACCAGGAAAATCATAACAATGCTCTTAACAAAAAGCGCCTTGTCTCTGATCTCTGCCTTTTCATCCATCTGCATAATCAGCTCCATCTTTTCAGGGCTTACTGTAAGTCCCTTCTTGTACAGGAACTTGAATCCTAGGATGGATGCTATCATAACAATCACTACGATCGGTCCGTCATAGATGCAGAACTGAACAAACGGAATGTCAGCGGCACTTCCTATCATGATATTAGGAGGGTCGCCTATAAGTGTTGCCGTTCCTCCCACATTAGAAGAAATGATCTGGGTCATAAGGTACGGAATCGGATTCAGCTCCAGAGTCTTGCAGATACTGAAGGTCATCGGTCCGATAAGAAGAACGGTTGTAACGTTGTCAAGGAAGGCTGACAGAACAGCTGTGATAATCATGAAATACACCATGATTTTCCACGGATTCCCCTTGGCAATCTTTGCAGCCTTGACAGCAAGGTATTCAAATATTCCCGAGTTCTTGACAACCGCCACGAACATCATCATTCCTATGAGAACACCTATAGTGTTAAAATCAATGAAGCCCAGCGCTTCAGCAGGTTCAAGTATGCCGATAAGCATAAGCAGAACAGCACCAATAAGGGCGCATGCTGCTCTGTGCAGTTTCTCGGATACTATAACCGCAATTACCGCTACAAATATAGCGAGAGCAATAATCTGCGATAAATCCATAAAAAATCTCCTCCACCTTTTTAACTTTTGATAACGTCCTTTCTTTGGCTCTGCCATAAAAAAAGGGTATTGCACAATAATGCATACGCTTATTATTATCGCACAATATCCCCATTTAGTCAATCTGTAAGCCTCTCCCGGAGGATTCTACAGCCAGTCGTCATTATTGTAATAAACCGTTTCTCTGTTTGAGCTTTCCCGCATTGCCTTATCGTTCTGCCGTCCGCCGTATTCTCTGCGGCTCGGCTTTCCGTACCTGCTCCGGTGGGCTGCACTGTCATCGGTCACCCTGTCACTGTATATGTTTTCGTTCTGACGAAGCTCCCTGAGTCTTTGTTCCTCCCGGCGAAGTTCCTCTTCTCTTCTGAAGAGTTCCTCTTCCCTTTCTTCAAATTTCCTTCTCTTCTTTCTCTTTCTGCTTACCGACAGAAGTATAATGAGAACTATAATTACTATTACCAGTATTACAGCTATTGTTCCAAGTGCCATAAGCTTGTCTGTCAGCTCCTCGATCTCCTGGGCCTGGCGGTCCTGAAACATCTCCATTTCGATAAGCTTCTGTTCGAAGTATTCTCTCAAATCCTGAATATAACGTGCAATTGCTTCTGTAACTCCCATTTTCTCCACCTTTTTCAATAACCGTTTCTTATAATCGATTCCTTATTCAGGCTTTCCTGCAATCAGTCTGAGTGAGTTCAGTATGCATAACATGGCAGCTCCCGTGTCTGCAAATACAGCCATCCAGATATTTGCAAAGCCTGTAAATCCCATTATAAGCACAATCAGCTTAATTGCAAGTGCAAGTACTATATTCTGTCGGGCGATTTTGCCGGTTCTTCCTGCAATTTCAAGAGCCTGTGGAATTGCCTCAACATTTGAGTTCATGAATACCATGTCCGCAGATTCAATTGCGGCATCGGCTCCGGATCCCATGGCGGCACCAACATCAGCACCTGCCAGAACAGGAGCATCATTAATTCCGTCACCTACAAACATCACAGGCCCGTATTCATCTCTGAGTTCCTGCATTACCGTGAATTTTTCATCCGGCAGAAGCTGCGCTCTGACATTCTTCACAGCAATTCCTGCCTGCGATGCTATTTCCTCAGCTCTGTCCTTCCTGTCCCCGGTGAGAAGCACCGGTATCAGACCCAGTTTTATGATTCGGGCAATTCCTGAAGCTGCGTCATCCTTCAGCTCATCTCCTGTAACTGTCTTTGATGCAAAAGCCTCTTCAAAAGAGACTTTCTTATCAGGATTCTGTGTATCCAAAAGCCCTGCATCATCAACTGTTCCCTTAGTAATTGTTCCCGTCTTATCCAGGGCAACCGCCTTGATTTTTCTAAGAGCCTCAAGGGTCTGTCCTCCT
>JALFKB010000133.1 GCA_022775805.1 Clostridiales bacterium | reverse complement strand
GAATGCCAGCATGATTCTGGACATTTCTCCTCCGGAGGCAATTTTGCTGAGGGGTTTGAGCGGTTCACCGCGATTTGTCGAAATGAGAAATTCAACTGAATCAAAACCCTCCTCCGTGTAGGAGTCAAGCCTGTTAAAGCTAATTTCAAATCCGGAGTTCTCAAAGCCCAGCTGCTCAAGTTGCAGTGAAATCAGCTCCTCAAGACTTCCGGCGGAGTCCTTTCTGGCATCCGAAAGCCTGACGGATGCAGCCTCCAGAGCCGCGGCGGTCTTCTGGATGTCAGCCTCAAGCTCCTCCAGATTAAGATCGGCATTGTCGATGCTTTCAATGCGTGTTCTAAGCTCATCCCGGTACTCGATAAGGCCCTGAATGTCTTTGCCGTGCTTTGACTTCAGCCGTTTCAGCTGTTCAGCTCGGCTGATGGCGGCATCGAGAGCTGCCGGATCAAAAACAACTCTGTCACGGCATTCTCTAATAAGGGAGCAGGCATCCTCATATTCGTAGTAGAGGTCTGAAAGCCTTTTGCCAAGTTCATTCAGTTCTTCGGTAAAGCCTGACGTTTCCCCAACCAGATCGGCAACCTGCTTCATGCCTGAGAGAAGAGAAAACTCGCTGTCGGAGGAAACCTGATAGGCTCCTGCCAGGTTTTCGAATATTTTCTCGCTGTTCTGGAGAAGGGTAATTTCCTCCTCCAGCTCCTGATCTTCTCCGTCCCGAAGAACGGCTTCCTCCAGCTCCTTCAGTTCATAGGACATGAAATCAAGCCTGCGCCGTCCCTCTGCCAGATCGGCTTTCAGGGAGGCCAGCCTGCTCTTTAGGTCTGAATACTCACCAAAGATGCGGGAAACCTCCTCCTTGGCAGGTGATATTACATCCTTTCTGTATAGATCCACAAGAGTAAGGTGGTTATCCGGATTCAGAAGGGACTGATGATCGTACTGACCGTGGATATCCGCCAGGCCTGCGCAGAAGGAAGAAAGGGTGCCCAGGGTAACGATTTCGTCGTTTATTCGGCAGGTGCTTCTGCCGCCGGCTGAAATCTCCCTGGTTATGATATATTCTTCGCCATTAAGGTCGGCAATCATCTGTATTGTTGCCTTTTCCTTTCCGGAACGTACAAAAGCAGTATCTGCCCGGCTTCCCAAAGCCAGACTTACTGCTTCTATTACGATTGACTTACCGGCTCCTGTTTCGCCTGTAATGATATTGAGGCCATCGTAGAGATCGATGTCCACGTTTTCGATAATAGCAAAATTGCTTATTCTTAAATGTCTTATCATATTCCTGAACCTATTTGTTCAGCATGTCCTCAAGAAACTCCACAACTTCATCGGAGTTTGCCGGATCGTCTGTGATGAGCATAAGAGTGTTATCTCCTGCAACTGAACCTATTACATGCTGAAGCCCCATTGAATCAAGCGCTTCCCCTGCTGCATTGGCACATCCCGAAAGGCACTTGAGAAGAACAATGTTTCCTGACTTTGCAATTGACTTTACCGTACTTCTGTAGATGTCGTGAAGTCTTGTCGGCACAGGGCCGTCATCGCTTTTTGTGGCTGCATATTTGTACTTTCCGGTTGATGACAGTGTTTTTACCAGCTGTAGTTCCTTGATGTCTCTTGAAACCGTTGCCTGGGTTACGTCATAACCCACATCTCTGAGCATGGCCACCAGCTTGTCCTGTGTCTCGATTTCGTTTTTCTCTATTATCTCTAAAATTTTGTTCTGTCTTGAAATGCGCATATTTTTCCCCCTATGACAACATGTTCATTTCTAAAATTCAGATATACACCGTTTCCTGATTATAACACGATAAAGCATAAAATTCCAACATTTTACTGTTTATGCATTGTATGAATAAAGTTTTTTGCATTCTTTTTATCGGTTCCGTTTATGTTTTCTCTCACGGTCAGGCAAATATGAGGGTTTACAAACATTTGTTCGGATGCTATACTTTTACTGATAACAGGGAGAAACATTACATGATAATACTTGGAATAGACCCGGGATACGCCATTCTGGGCTGGGGAGTTGTGGAGAAGACCGGCAACAGATTCAGGGATATTGCCCACGGAGCTGTGACCACCCACAAGGATATGGATATGCCGGAGAGGCTTGAGGCTCTGTATGACGGGCTGAGAGAGATAATTGAAGAATACCGTCCTGAGGTTGCAAGCATTGAGAAGCTGTATTTTAATACAAATACCACCACCGCAATCAATGTGGGTCAGGCCAGGGGAGTGGCTGTGCTGGCATGCATCAAGGGGGGAGTGAAGGTTGCCGAATACACGCCTCTGGAAATAAAGCAGGCACTTACAGGCTACGGCAGAGCCGACAAGAAACAGATGCAGTTCATGGTGAGAACCATGCTGAATCTCAGGGAGGTGCCTAAACCCGATGATACTGCAGATGCACTGGCCGCTGCCATATGCCACGGCCACAGTGCTGATACGAGGATGATTTTGAAATGATAGGTTTTTTGAGAGGACAGCTCGCCGAAAAGGGCGATGGATATATTACAATTGACGTAAACGGCGTAGGATACCAGGTTTTCGTTCCGGGAAATTCCGGTGCCTACCTGAAATCCGAGGGTGATGAGGTGCTGGTATATACAGCATTGATTCTCAGAGAGGATAATGTGAGTCTATTCGGATTCTCCTCCAGGGGAGAACTGGATGCCTTCAGGAAGCTCACTTCGGTAAGCGGTGTGGGACCTAAGGCGGGAATTGCCATCTTGTCGACCATCAATCTTGATGAGCTTAAACAGGCAATTGTGTTTGAAGATGCCAAGTCCCTTCAGAGAGCCAACGGAATCGGCAAGAAAACAGCAGAGCGAATCGTGCTGGAGCTGAAGGATAAATTCTCGGCAGATGGAAGCTCGGCAGGCTTTGAGGGGGCAGGTCAGACCTCGGCAGCGACGGCACCTCAGGGAGGAAGAGCCGAAGCAATTGACGGGCTCATTGCTCTTGGCTATTCACGGGCTGAAGCTGCAGCCGCTCTTTCCAATGTGGAGGAGACGGATCTGACCACCGAGGAATACATCAAGCGTGCACTTAAGAACATGTTCTAGATATAGAGGTATCATTAATGGACTATGAAGAGAGAATAACATCGGCTCAGCTGGGTCAGGGCGAGGAGAGACATGAACTGTCCCTCAGACCCCAGCAGCTGTCGGAATATATAGGACAGAAAACCGCCACAGGCAATCTCAAGGTTTTTATCGAAGCTGCGAAGCTTAGAGGAGAACCGCTGGATCACGTGCTGTTTTACGGTCCTCCGGGACTGGGCAAGACGACGCTGGCGGGAATAATTGCAAACGAGATGGGCGTAGACATAAGAATAACCTCGGGACCTGCCATAGAGAGAGCGGGAGACCTGGCGGCAATACTGACCAATCTCAATGACAACGATGTTCTTTTTATCGATGAGATTCACAGGCTTAACAGGTCTGTGGAGGAGGTGCTCTACTCGGCAATGGAGGACTATGCCCTTGACATTATTATCGGCAAGGGACCGGCAGCCAGATCCATCAGGCTGGACATTGCCAGGTTTACACTGATAGGAGCAACAACCAGGGCAGGCTCCCTTAGCGCCCCGTTGAGGGACAGATTCGGAGTAAGCTGCAAGTTTGAAATGTATACTCCTGAAGAACTGGCGGAAATCATAAGGAGAACTGCGGGAATTCTAAATGTTCCGGTGGATGAGAAATCCGTGGCGGAGATGGCCAGAAGATCCAGGGGAACTCCGAGAATTGCCAACAGAATTCTCAAGAGAGTACGGGACTTCTCCCAGGTTAAGGGTGACGGCAGCATTGACATAGACATCACCAGGAAGGCTCTGGATGCACTGGGTGTTGACTACATGGGTCTTGAAAATCTCGACAGAGAGATTCTCAGAAACATTATCGACAGATTCGACGGAGGACCTGTGGGCATTGACACCATTGCGGCATCAATAGGAGAGGAACGGGTGACCATTGAGGATGTGTATGAACCCTATCTTATCCAGATAGGGTTCCTGAATAGAACTAAAAAAGGCCGTGTGGTTTCACAGGCGGCCTATAGGCATCTCGGTCTTGATTTCAGCGGCGATGAGGAATCCCAGCTGGAGCTGGATATCTAGACAGGGCCGGATATCTAAGCCGGAACCGAATATCGGGTACTCTTATCCGGGCAGCTGTAGCATCTATCTGGGACTTTCCACAAGAACCTTCTTGTATGCGATAAAGAGGGCGATTCCCGCTGCCACAACGCACAGGACGTTTATCAGGGTGAGGATATAGGGCAGCCAGAAGAGCTTAAGCACGGCACCCCACAGAAGGAAGATACCTATCAGGGAAACGAGAATGCCGTACCACTTGGAAAATCTGGCAACGGATTCTTTAGTATATCTGTAAATGTTGGCGGCATTCTTTTGCCGCCATCTTTTGATTCCTGTGTACAGTGCGTAAATTCCCAGTCCTGCCCAAACGGCGATTGAAATATCAAAATGCATGGATCCATGCTCCCTTCATCAGATAATTGTCAAAAGTCTTTCCGAAATCAAGTATACCTGTATTTCCGATGATTATCAACTGTTACCGGCAGGCAGCAGGATGCAGAAAGGACGTTGAAGGATTCAGCAAGGATACAATGTATTGACCACAGAGTGTTTCACACATATAATGGTTGAAGTATGAAATTTGTCTGCGTTTAGACGAAAGGATTGACATGAGAATAGAAGATTTCGATTATGAATTACCGGAAGAATTAATAGCCCAGAAGCCTGCTGACCGTAGGGACAGTTCCAGGCTTCTTGTTGTACATAGAGATAAACTTCCCGACGGAGGCTGGGGAGAGGGCAGCATAGAGCACAGGCATTTTTATGATATCCTGGAATACCTGAAACCGGGAGACTGCCTCGTTCTGAACAACAGCAAGGTTATCCCTGCCAGACTCTACGGCGTCAAGGCGATTAAGGACAAGAACAGCAAAACCCCCGGAGCCAGAGCTGAGTTTCTCCTGATAAAGAGAGCAGGGGAGGAGGACCTTTGGGAGGTAATGGTAAGACCGGGACGAAGACTGAAGCCCGGGGACGATGTAATCTTCAGCGGTCCCGGCTCAAACCTGCAGGACCTGCCTTTGCTTAAGGCACATATACTGGATTACGGCCAGGATGGAACGAGAATCGTTAGGTTTGAGTACGAGGGAATCTTCATGGAAAGACTTGAAGAAATCGGCAGTATGCCTTTGCCCCCGTATATTCAGCGGCCATCAGAGGGCTCGGATAAAGATCGGTATCAGACGGTGTACTGCCGTGAGGAGGGCTCTGTTGCTGCGCCTACAGCAGGACTTCATTTTACCCGTGAGCTCCTTGGGAAGGCCCGGGAGAAGGGGGTGGAGCTTGCCTTTGTAACTCTTCATGTGGGAATCGGAACTTTCAGGCCTGTGAAGGTTGAAAATATCGAGGATCACCACATGCACTTCGAGGAGTACGAAATCAGCAGTGAGGCTGCGGAGACAATTAACAGAGCCAGAAGAGAGGGAAGACGGATTATCAGCGTGGGAACGACATCCACCAGAACCGTTGAAAGCGCTGCCTTCATGGATGATGAGGCGGGATGCATGCAGGTTAAGGCCGGTAGAGGCAGCACCGGGATTTTCATTTACCCGGGCTACGAGTGGAAGATGATAGACAGCCTTATTACGAATTTCCATCTGCCGAAATCAACCCTGCTGATGCTGATATCGGCCCTTTATGACAGGGAAAAAATTCTAGAGATATACAGAGAGGCTGTAAGGGAAAAATACAGATTTTTCTCCTACGGCGACGCCATGTTCATTGAATGAGAGAAGAGAGGAAGAACAGATGCCTGCAAGTACATTTGATTTACTGAAAACAGACAGCAGAACAAGAGCCAGAAGGGGTACTCTGCACACCCCGCACGGGGATATAGATACTCCCATTTTCATGCCTGTGGGAACGGCGGCTACTGTGAAGGCCATGCGGCCGGAGGAGGTTGAGGAGCTTGGAGCCCAGATTATTCTCAGCAACACATATCATCTTTATCTCAGACCGGGTATGGATGTGGTTAAGGAAGCCGGCGGTCTTCACAGCTTCATGAACTGGAAGAAGCCGATACTGACGGACAGCGGCGGATTTCAGGTGTTTTCCCTGGGAGCAATGAGAAAGATTACCGAGGAGGGAGTTTCCTTCCGGTCCCACATTGACGGTTCAAAGCACATGATTTCTCCGGAAAAATCAATGGAGATTCAGCACTGCCTGGGTTCAGACATAATGATGGCCTTTGACGAGTGCGCCCCTTATCCTGCAGACAGGAGCTACGTTAAGCAGTCCATGGACAGAACCCACAGATGGCTTGCCAGGTGCAGGGATTATCACAAT
>JALFKB010000097.1 GCA_022775805.1 Clostridiales bacterium | reverse complement strand
ATCTCAACTCCGCTCCTGTTGTACACTGTCCCCTGGGTGGAAAGATGCATAGGAAAATCCGGCAGATATTTGTGAATCAGCCTGGCCAGTCCCATATCCTGCAGGATTACCGCATCCGCCCCCATTTCATAGAGACTGCATGCGTACTCGAATGCTCCCGGAAGTTCCCTTTCCTTTATCAGAGTGTTCAGGGTAATATATGCCCTGACTCCATGGGTATGAGCATAATCGATCCCCCACTTGAGTTCCCCCTCGGAGGATCCCGATTTGAAGTTTTCCGCCCTCATGCGGGCATTAAAAAGGGAGCCGCCCATATAAACAGCGTCAGCTCCGCTATTCACAGCCGCCATAAGCTGCCGGCGCCCTCCCACAGGGGCAAGCAGCTCCGGAAGCTTCATTTCAGTTTTTCCCGTACCGATAGCTCGTTCAGACACTTGTATCGTACCTCCTTGTTGCTTTAAACCTCCGGCTTGAACTTTCTGGCAAGATACACTGCCGGAGTATCGCATATGCTGGTTATCACAAATACTACGTAGCCGCCTATGCATATGCTTATAAGAGTTTTAATATCGTACACTCCACCGAAGGCGGCAAAATTGTAAAGCACCGTATTCACCGCCTGGGAGATAAGCGTTGAGAAGTTGTTTCTCAGCCATAGAAATCTGTTTCTGTCTCCGCACATCTTCTCCGTAAGTGTCCACCATCTGCTGTAGAGATGCACATCCAGAAACTGGCAGATTGCATATACAGCCAGGCTGGCCCCCACAAGCCTCGGTGTGTTGGCAAAGATGGTCCTGAAGGCGTCTCCCGCCCAGTCGGACTCGGCAGCCTCATAGAGGAGCCAGCTTTGAGAAATCACCACGAATATCACTGCCGCGATTATTCCCAGCTTAACAGCCTTTTTCGCTTCCTCCGCCCCATGGTTTTCGTGGATAATATCCGTCACCAGGAAGGTGGAGGCAAACAGCACATTCCCCAGGGTCTGTTCTATTCCAAAGGCCTCAACCACCCTTAGAACCTCTATGTTCGCCAGTATGGTTGCCATGCACGTCCAGCATACAATGCCGGTTGTGCCAAAAAACTTATACATCAGAATAACGGCGCCGTATATAAAGAATATCGACGCCATCAAAAGAATTTCATTAATCATTTTAAATCTCCTAGTTTTAATATTTTGTGAGCAGGATGGTCTCGAACTGCTCAATGACTGCCCCCCCGGATAAGGGAGGCAGTGTTTGTCTCACAAGCCTATTTCTTCACCTTGAAGGAGGACTTCAGGCCCACAATCTTGTTGAAAACCTTCTCCTCATCGGTACTAAGCTCATCACATATGTAATATCCCTTGCGGAAAAACTGAAAACGCTCTCCTGCCTTTGCATCTCCAAGGGACGGCTCGGCATAGCCCCAGGATTCAACAAGAGAATCCGGGTTAAGCTCCATTTCGCATGTCTCCTGGTTCTCCAGCATAAGATAATCGTAGTTTCTTATGCGGATTTTCACTGCGGTCTTGGCATCTACCCAGTGAATCGTTCCCTTAACCTTTCTGTTGGCTCCTTCTGTGCCGCTTCTTGTTTCGGGATCGTATGTACAGTGAAGTTCCTTAACGGAACCGTCCTCATTCTTGATTACTTCATTGCAGGTGAGGAAGTATGCCCCCTTGAAGCGAACCTCGTTCCCCGGGAAGAGCCTGAAGTACTTCTTGGCAGGCACCTCCATGAAGTCATCGCCGTCAACCCAGAGCTCCCGTCCGAAAGGCACCATGCGGTCTCCCATTTCAGGAACTTCACGGTTGTTCTCGATGGCCATTTCCTCAACAAGATCCTCAGGGTAGTTTGTTATTACAACTTTAATCGGGTTTTCAACTACATTTCTGTTTTCAACCTTGAGCTTCAGATCGTCTCTGACACATGCCTCAAGCTGTGCCACATCCACTGTGGAGTTTGCCTTTGCGACTCCTATGCGTTCGCAGAAATCCCGTACCGCCTCAGGAGTATAGCCTCTGCGTCTGATGCCTGCGATGGTTGGCATCCGTGGATCGTCCCAGCCATCAACGGATCCGTCATCAACAAGGGCCTTGAGGTAACGCTTTGACATTACGGTGTTTGTTATGTTCAGTCTTGCGAATTCAATCTGCTGAGGCGGTGTCGGCCACTTTCCTATCTCCCTGAGAACCCAGTCGTAGAGAGGTCTGTGATCCTCGAACTCCAGGGTGCAGATTGAGTGAGTGATTCCCTCGATGGCGTCCTCAATTGGATGAGCGAAGTCATACATAGGATAGATGCACCACTTGTCACCGGTATTGTGATGTGTTGCGTGGGCTATTCTGTATATAACCGGATCTCTCATGTTGATGTTAGGGGATGCCATGTCGATTCTGGCACGAAGCACCTTCTCTCCGTCCTTGTATTTTCCCTCCCTCATCTCTTCAAAGAGTTCCAGATTCTCTTCAACTGTCCTGTTTCTGCAGGAGCATTCCCTGCCGGGCTCAGTAAGTGTTCCGCGGTTTGCTCTGATTTCTTCAGGTGTGCAGTCGCAGACATATGCCTTGCCCTTTCTGATAAGGGTTACCGCACAGTCAAACATCTCATCAAAGTAATCCGATGCCCAGAGTCTCTCCTTCCATTCAAAGCCCAGCCACCTTACATCCTCTTCAATTGAGTTGATGTATTCAACATCCTCCTTTACCGGATTTGTGTCATCATATCTCAGATTGCAGGCGCCCTTGTACTTCTGAGCTGTCATGAAGTTCAGGCAAATGGACTTGGCATGACCGATGTGAAGGTATCCGTTTGGTTCCGGCGGGAAACGGGTCAGGATATCTTTGTCACCGTATTTTTTTGTTTCAATGTCATTATCTATAATGTCGTGAATAAAGTTTTTCATTTCTATTACATCTGCCATTTATCTTTTCCTTTCCGCTTATTCCTCTGGATAGTCCTTTAGCTTTGAATATTTCTGCAGGTACATCTGCCTAAGGAAGATGGCTTCGTATCTGCCTATGGGTTTCACTCCCAGTGCCGCCAGAGCCGCTCTGGCATTTTTCTCTATTATCATGCTGACGGCCACCCGGTCCGACTCGCAGTCGGCATTGCACATCGCACCCCTTCCTCTCACGAGGATCGGTTCGCCCCTGCTCTCTGCCTTTGCGATGGCCTCTTCTTTGTCGTCAATCACCTTCATGGAAGGGCCGATCATCTGGGCAAAATCGTCAAGATACGCCGGAAGCTCATCTCTTATCTCCATGTATTTCATTATCACGGAGCTTCTGTTCCATTTTTCTTCAAAGTGGGTCTCTTCCCCGTCCCAGGGGTCAACACCCAGATACTTCAGGTAGTTTCCGCAGGCTTCCTCAAGATTCACTGCTGTCTCCATGGCCTCACGGTAATCCCTGCCGTAGCAGACGGCTCCGTGGTTGCTCATTATCACACAGCTGCCTATTGAATCGTTTACCGCCTCCGCTACCTTGTCCGCGACCTTCGTAGTTCCCGGCAGTCCGTATTCCGAAACCAGCACGAACTCCCCTATGCCCTCGTAGTCTCTGTCCAGCTTTATCCTGTACTGCCCCATGGCGCTCAGGGCCGAGGCGTTGTGCTGATGGGTGTGGATGATGAATCCCGCATCCTCCTTCAGCCTGTAGATTTCTCTGTGAACCCGCTTCTCCGATGAGGGCTTGACATTTCCTTCCCAGGTCATTGTCTCAAGATCCAGCTCTATTATCTCCTCATCTCTCAGGGTCTCGTAATCCCTGCCGCTGGCGGTTATCACGAAATGGCTGCTGTCGGTTCGGGCGGATATGTTTCCCCAGGTTCTGGCAATAAGCCCCCGGGCCGCCATATCCCTGCCGGCTCTGATCACGGTTTCCTTTACCATTACATTTCCTCCATTACTGCCTTGAAGCCCGGCAGCGAATTTACAATGGTGTCATATGAAACGCAATAAGCTATTCTCACATATCCCGGACAAGCGAAGGAGCTTCCCGGCACTACGAGAATGTTGTGCTGCTTTGCCTTTGCACAGAATGCCTTGTCGTCTCCCCCCGGCGCCTTCACCCACATGTAAAATGCGCCGGCAGGATATACGCAGTCGTATCCTGCATCTGTCAGGCCGTCGTACAGGGTCTTCCTGTTTTTGTCATATACATCAATGTCCGTTGTGCAGTCTATGCATCTGGCCACGGTTCTCTGTATCAGGGTAGGTGCGTTAACATATCCCAGAACTCTGTTGGCTATGTTTGCAGCCTGAACGGCGTTCTCGAAATCATCCATTTCCGAAGGAAGAACCAGATATCCGATTCTCTCTCCCGGAAGTGACAGGCTCTTGCTCCAGGAATAGCACACAACCGTGTTTCTGTAATACTTTGTAACATAAGGAACCCCGGCTCCGTCATATGCAAGTTCTCTGTATGGTTCGTCTGAAATTATGTATATTTCCCTTCCCAGTTCCTGCTGCTTTTGCTCTAGAATCCGGGCAAGTTCCTTGAGAGTATCCTCTCCGTATATTACCCCTGTAGGGTTATTAGGCGAATTGATTATCACAGCCCTGGTGTTCTCTGAAATCATCTCCTCCATCAGCTTCAGATTCGGCATGAAGGTTTCCGTGTCCGCAGGAACCGCCTTCAGCTGAGCCCCGTGATTCTTGGCATAGTTTCCGTACTCCACAAAGTATGGTGCAAAGGCAAGAACTTCCTCACCGGGGTCCAGCAGTGTTTTTATCGCCACATTCAGCCCGCTTGCCGCTCCCACCGTCATTATTATGTTCTCTGAGGTGAAGTTCGTTCCCTGGAGCCTGTTTATGTGCTCCGCCACAACCTGTCTTACATCCTCATAGCCTGAGTTGCTCTGGTTGTACCCGTGGACCATAAGAGTGTTCTCCTCACGGAGAATATCCATGATGGCTGTGTTCACCTCTTCAGGAGCGGGAACGCTGGGATTTCCCAGACTGAAGTCATATACGTTTTCTTTGCCGTACTTTTCTGCCAGTCTCGCGCCCTCTTCGAACATCGCACGAATGGCTGAGTTTCCTTCAACATACGGCATCATTGATTTTGCTGTCATGTTCGCTTCCTCGTTTTCTTAATTCTACAGTCTGTATTATAGCACAAAACACCGGAAATGTTTGACATTTCTTCTGCCGTCGTGATAGGATGTCAGAACTGTCCTCGAGAATAATCGGATGCTGTCATCATCCGGGAAATGGAGTGTAGGTTTAATGTCAAGAGATTATTTAGGAAGCAGGCTGGGCTTTATCATGCTTAGCGCCGGCTGCGCCATCGGATGCGGCAATGTATGGAAGTTTCCATGGATGTGCGGTCAGGGCGGCGGAGGCGGCTTCCTGCTGCTTTATTTCATATTTCTTATAATACTGGGACTTCCTGTAATGACCATGGAGTTCTCCGTGGGCAGGGCTGCTCAGGCATCTCCTCTGATGATGCACAAAAAACTGGAAAAACCCGGTCAGAAATGGCATGTCCACGGATGGCTCTGTATTCTGGGCCTGGTATCACTTATGGCTTTTTACACAGTGGTTGCCGGCTGGATGATACAGTATTTCGTGAAGTTTATTACGGGAACCAATGAAAACATCGGATTTGTTCCCATGATTACCGATCCTGCAGGCAACGTTTTTTATCTGGCTGTTGCTGTGGGAATCGCAATGTTCATCCTGTGTTTCAATCTTTCGGGAGGTCTTGAACGAATCACCAAGTACATGATGTCAGTTCTTCTGGTTCTGATGATTGTTCTGGCTGTTAGAAGCGTGACTCTTGACGGTGCGACCGAGGGGCTGAAATTCTACCTGGTTCCGGATTTTTCAAGGATTACGGGTTCAGTTGTTGTGGGCGCCATGAATCAGGCATTCTTTTCGCTGTCACTGGGCATGGGCTCCATGGCTGTTTTCGGCAGTTACATAGATAAGAAAAGATCTCTTCTGGGTGAATCTGTCAATGTTGTTATTCTTGATACCTTCGTGGCAGTGATGGCGGGCTTCATTATTTTCCCCGCATGTTTTACCTATAATCTGGAGGTGACCTCGGGCCCGGCGTTGCTATTTGATACCATGGCAACCGTCTTCAACAACATGGCCGGAGGCAGAGCCTGGGGAACCCTGTTCTTTCTGTTCATGGTTTTCGCAGCAATATCCACAGAGCTGACTGTGCTGGAGGGAATAATTGCATCTATTAGAGAGGTTACGGGATGGAGCAGAACCAAAGGAAGCATCATCTGCTGCTGCGGAATATTCGCCCTATCCCTGACAACTGCCCTGGGATACAGCCTTCTGAGATTTCAGCCCTTTGGGGAAGGAACAGCCTGGCTTGACCTGTGGGATTTCATCGTAAGCACAAACCTTCTGCCCATTGGCGCTCTGCTCTTCAGCCTGTTTGTTACAAACAACAGATTCGGCTGGGGCTGGGATAACTTCCTTAACGAAGTAAATGCCGGCCGGGGGTTCAAGGTGAGAAACTGGATGCGGCCAATATATGCTTACCTGGTTCCTGCCCTTGTGCTTATCATATATGTTTTCGGTCTGATTAATTTTAACTGGTAATCCTCCGCCCTATGCAAAGGCAGGGCAACCCGGTACTAAAAGCGATACGAAAAAAGGAGCTGTCGCACCGGCAATCCGGTGCAGCAGCTCCTTTCTTGTTCAATTGTTGTTTTGAAACGGTTCTGTATGACAACCGGTGTTATCTCTCGAGTCTTATCTCTCTACGATAACTGTAGTTCCCATTCCGCCGCCGATGCAGAGTGTTGCCAGACCTGTCTTAGCATCTCTCTTCATCATTTCGTAAATCAGAGTGATCAGAATTCTGCAGCCGGATGCTCCGATTGGGTGTCCCAGTGCAATTGCGCCACCGTTTACGTTAACCTTTTCAGGATCGAATCCCAGGTCTCTTCTTACTGCGATTGACTGTGCAGCAAATGCTTCGTTTGCTTCGATCAGATCCAGATCATCAACAGTGATACCCGCCTTGTCCAGAGCCTTTCTGCAAGCAGGAACAGGACCAACACCCATGATTGAAGGATCTACGCCGCCTGATGCATATGACTTGATTGTGCACAGAGGCTTGATTCCCAGTTCGTCTGCCTTTTCTTTGCTCATTACTACTACTGCAGCACCTGAATCGTTGATTCCTGATGCATTAGCTGCTGTAACTACGCCGCCGTCTCTCTTGAATGCAGGCTTAAGCTTAGCAACCTTTTCCATTGTTGAGCCCTTAGTCAGGTGTTCGTCTGTGTCGAATACGATTGGGTCTCCCTTTCTCTGAGGGATAGTTACAGGAACGATTTCATCCTTGAACTTGCCTGCTTCGATAGCAGCTTCTGCTCTGTTCTGTGAAATTACTGAGAACTCGTCCAGTTCTTCTCTTGTGAGTCCATACTGTTCTGCAACGTTTTCAGCAGTGATTCCCATGTGATACTGGTTGAATGCATCCCACAGTCCGTCGTTTACCATCATGTCAGTCATGGTGGTGTTGTTCATTCTGGCGCCCCATCTTGCATCCTTCATTGCATATGCTGTTGCTGACATGTTTTCTGCTCCGCCTGCAACAACGATATCAGCGTCTCCAGCCTTGATCATCTGTGCAGCCAGTGATACTGCTCTCAGTCCGGAACCGCAAACCTTGTTCAGTGTGAAGCAAGGAGTTTCAACCGGGAGTCCTGCATCCAGCATCATCTGTCTTGCAACATTCTGTCCAAGTCCACCCTGGAGTACACAGCCCATGATAACTTCGTCAACCTGGTCCTTCGCAACTCCTGCTCTCTTCAGAGCCTCTTCAATACAAACAGCACCAAGTGTTCTTGTAGGAACGTTCTTCAGTGTTCCGCCGAATTTACCAATAGCTGTTCTTGCAGCACCTACGATTACAACTTCTCTCATTACAAATTTCCTCCTACTACTAATATACTGATTCTGGGTATATCGTATAACTCGTTATATTTTTAACGGTCTTTCCGTTAAAATCAACTTAACCCTTGATATTGCTATAATATCATAGTTTTCATGCATGTCAACCGTTTTCGGTAAAAAAGTGTTAATATTTTAACAAAACTTCTTTCTCCACGGTTTTATTTGAAATACCCTATATACTTTTCAAGCAATTTCACAGGCCTGTAGGACAGCTTGGCCTTCCTCAGATTTGGAATGCCCATGTCCTCTTCACGGTTTATGTACTTGGCCCAGGATGCAACATTTCGGCAGAACTCGTTGTTTATCGCCTGGTACAGTCCGCGGAAGTTCGTATTGGCCTTCTCCACATGCTCCGTAACCATCTTGCCTCCAAGCTTGCCTCCAATGGCAATGGCCTCTATCTTGTTGTCTATAAGTATTGCACCTGCGCTGTATCCCACAGCTTCAATGTTTCTGAAAACATCCTCCATTGCCTGTTCTTCCATTTTGAGAAGCTCCATCTCGTGGGCAGGAACTTCCTTTCTGGCGTTGAACTCGGAAATGAACTTCATGGCGTCATCCGCCATGGCGGAGGTCATCTCCACATATTCGTATTCAAAGGTTTTCTTGAAATAATTCAGGTGATTCTTCTTGCTGTGAAAGTCTCTTCCCTTCAGATCAATAAGATCCTGAGTCAGATAGATGTAGTCATAGTTCGGTCTGTCATCAACCCATTTGAGTTCAGGAACCGCCTCCTTGATTATTTCCATGAGATGGAACGGCACCAGTCTGAGACTGAAGGGATGTCCATCCTTATCAAACAGTTCCTTGGCTCTGAATATTGTTTCCCTCAAAGACTCCCTGTCATATTCTCCCGTTTTAGTCAGAGGCGGGAACAGAAAGGGCAGTTCAATGCCCTCCTCCAGCTCCAGATGACTTATTCCGCTGATGCACATGTAGTCACCGATAATGTCCCAGCTGAACTGGTTGATATCTCTCCACATGTACTGTGCGCTAAAGGACAGTCCCGAGGTTTTGTATTCAAACCCGTTCAGGTATTCCTCCAGAAGGGGTCTGTCTTCAATTGTAATTCTATTATCAAATAAATACATATCAAAACTGCTCTGCTTTAATATATTTCTGTTACTTTACTATTTTTGAGATTTCCTTGAAGCCCTCTGCCTTTGAATCCTTCAGCAGCTCGTAGAGCACTGACTCGTAAGTTGTCATAATCGCTCCGGCCTTCTCCATTCTCTCGCATGCCCACATGAAGTCGTTCTGGCTTCTTGATGAAATGCAGTCCACCGGAACATATACGTTGTAGCCTTCAGCCAGAAGCTGCTCCACTGTCTGTTGGAGACAGATATGCGCCTCAATGCCGCAGACAACGATATTAGGACGGCTTATTATCTCAAGACTGTTCACGAAATCAACATGACCCATGCAGTTGAAGGTTGTCTTGTCAATTGGCTCGAATTCCCCCAGCGCCTCTGCAACGGCAGGAACAGTCTCTCCTATTCCCTTTGTATACTGCTGGGTTACAATCTTGGGAATTCCCAGCACGTTAAGACCCCTTGCCAGCCTGCAGACCTTGTCCTCAAGCTCTTCCTTCCTGCTCATTGCAGGCATCAGTCTTTCCTGAAAATCTATAAATACTGCCAGTGTATCCTCTCTGTTAATTGTCATTTCCCTATCCTCCAATCATCCAGAAGCTCCATCGCCTTTTCATTTGTCATGTCTCTGTGGAGCGGCGATATGGATGCGTATCCGTTCTGGATTGCTATTACATCAAAGGTTTCCGGTATGCCCTCGTATTGGACGGCCTCGCCGCCGTATACGAAGGTTCTCACCTCTCCCTTTGTCTCTTTTAACTGAATATCGTTTGAATATTCACGTTCGCCTATTACGGTGTATCTAACGCCCTTAATCTCCTCAGCAGGAAGGTTCGGCGTATTGATGTTTATCATGGTGTCGGTGTCCCAGCTTCCGCCGGTCTTTCTGATGGTGTCCACCGCAAGCCTACAGGCATATTCGAAATGCTCCGCGCTGTGGCTGTCAACAGAAACGGCAACAGACGGATATCCCTGAATCGAACCCTCCATTGCGGCGCCCACAGTGCCGGAATAAATTGTGTCCGTTCCCACATTGCTGCCGTGGTTGATTCCGGAAAAAACCATGTGGGGCTGAACACCCATTTCCTTCATGACGTGACATCCCACTGCAACACAGTCCGCCGGGGTTCCCGTTAATGCAAAGGCTGCCTTCGCGTGGGGAAAATCAGCTGGCCGCATTTCCACGCTGCCTCTGAGAGAGATGGCATGACTCACTGCACTTCTCTGTCCGTCAGGAGCAAAAACATAAACCTCGGCGCCTGCCTCAACTGCCAGGGCCTTCACAAGTTCATGTATTCCCTGTGATTGTATTCCGTCGTCATTTGCTACTAATATGTTCATAATGCTGATTTTAACATGGTATTGCGTTGAAAGGAATTAATTTATTTTTTATCAATACTGCCGCTGATCCGTTGCTTAGCGGGACCGGACATACATACCGTTTCACGGCTAAAAAGCCTGAATCCGGCCTGTTTCGGCCTGCTTTTACAAGGAATGTTAAAAAATTAATTTACGGCGATTCGTCTCCGGAGTTTTACCAGAAACCGCCTCCGCCGCCTCCGCTTCCGCCTCCGGAGAAGCCTCCGCCTGAAGATCCACCGGTGAATCCGCCTCCCGTGTCGGAACTTTCCATAATGCTTTCTCTCACAAGTTTCGTTACGGAGGATGTTACATTGCCGGCCATATGGTTCATGGCGCTTCCCATGTACAGTGCCGGAATGTAGGAACCCGTCGGATCCGCATCAAACCATTCAGGCAGCTTGATATCAATGCTTTCGAATTTCTTTGCCCAGACATTGGTAAGTCCCAGGACATACGCATATGGCAGAATATCGAAATAGTAGCTCGGATTATCCTCCACGAGAGCCTTCAGCCGATCAAGCTCAGCGGTTTCAATGAAGTTTCTCAGTCCCAGTACCTTGCCGATGTTTTCGCACACCTTCCGGCTCATTCTGTCAAAATATACGTTGAATACATGACACACTGCCAGGCAGAAAGCGATGACTATTCCCACAGCATCGCTTTCGAAACAGTCTCCCAGACCTACTCCGGCAAACAGCAGCAGCATTGCGTCAATAATCCAATATACGCATCTCACCAGTCTCCTTCCGGATTTCCGTCCGGAGTTTCTGTTCTTGTAGCTCTTCCTGAGTTTGCCTGCGAAGAAAGCCGATATGAGAAGCATAATCAATGCTAAAACGCCCAGTGAATTGAATCGCAGGGCGTAGGCCTCCGCCATGAAAAGTAGTATTATCGGCACTATGTACAGACACAGCCCCTCCAGACGCTGTATCCTCCTGGAGGCCGCCGGCATAACATCACCGAAGGAGTCCTCAAGAGTGCTGCAGGCTGACATGTAGTGCTCTCCAAACTCGGTTCCCATATCCTTGGAATCCGCTTCGGTTTTACCTCCGTAGAATATGCCGTCAAACAACACCTGGGCGAAGGACTTCTCCCGGGTCCTGTCAATATCTTTCAGTTTCGTAAATCTAAAGGCTTTTTTCTTTTTTTCGGAGATTTTCAGGTACCCCTTCTGGGCAAAGTACATGAACATGGAAACCATATCCTTCTTGTCCAGAGTTCCGTCTATCATCAGACCTATCTCTGCCGGGGTCACTCCCTCAGGTGGATGGAATTCCACCGTCTCCACCACCTGCTGTCTTCTGCCATAGAGGAACCACAAGGCGGCAAATGCCAGTGCTATTACGATACCCATGGCCACCGCTCCGGTTCTGCTGCCGTCGGAATTGTACTGGCCAACCCAGTATCCCTCCGGAAGCTCCGCAAACAGAGTTATACCCTCGTGAAGGTTCAGATCCTTCGCCTTCACGGTAATTTTTTTCTTCCCGTCATACTTCCAGCTTACCTTCTCTGAAAGGGTCTCTGTTCCGGTGTCGCCCGAATACACTTTAATGCTGTCTTTGTCTATAGCCTTTGGAAGTCGAACCGTAATCTCCGCCGCTTCTATAGGTGTCTGCCAGTTCGTTGGAATCAGGTCAACATACAGTGTATCCCTTGAAGTGTCCCTGTCATCCCTCATGGTGATGTTGTATCCGTAGGTGAATTCATGTTTACCTGAAATCACCCTGTCCTCGGAACCCATCTGCAGTACATAGGAGCCTGACTCGGTGTAAGCATCCAGATCATCTGACGAACACCATCCGCCGGCAACGTCTTCATCAATACCGTCCCAGGTTTTCGGGATGTAACGGAAGATTCCGTGTCCCGGGGTATTGAATACAGTACCCACCCTTTCGGTGAAGTCGTAGCTGTTGTTTTCGTGAACATCTATGTCCACGTTGAAATACTCTGTCACCCTCGCGTCAATGCGGTTTCCCTCCTCATCGTACTCCCCACCGAATACTCCGGCAGGTACCACAAAAACCACCGCCATCATCATGGCAATAATTGCGACCGGCACTATTCTGCTTCGTCTCTTTCGCATGTAAACTTTCATATTCACGACCCCCTTAAGAATTCAACACGAAAAACACCTGAGTTCTGCGCACATAATACTCTGGGTGCATTTCGTACATTATATCACAAAAGAGAAACCTCCGTGAGGTTTTTCCAGTAGCGCACCGGCATGTGGTTCTTCTGGCACCTGGAGTTTATCCTTTCTTTAATGGCGATGTGTTCGAAGTACTTCTTCCAGAGACGGCTGTAGTCTTTCTCGCTGACTGCCAGCCTTATGCTGCTTCCGTCAGGCAGCCTTCCCTTCTCCAGGGGCGTTACGTACCAGTGCCCCTCATATGCAACCACAGCTTTGTCCCTTCCCGCATCCCTGATTATCAGGGGATCGTGCCGGAACCGCTCTGCGAAATGACCGGCAGCCAGCTCCAGCACATCGTTATCCGGTTCAATTGATGCATATAGTATCTCCTCTCCCGCCTCAGTCTCCACAACCTTGAAACGCACAAACTGGAGAAGCCGCTCCCTCTCGAAGCTCACCTTCTTGTTCAATTCGTCTATGGCGTGTACGGCATCATTGCCGTGAAGGGAGTTTACCTTGGGCCCGCATCTGAAGCCAAGCACCAGAAATCTGAGGATTTTCATTTCCTTTCCCGGATCCTCAGTAAGAAATGCTCTGTAGGCGCTTCTCAGAGCGTATGTTGAAATCTTTTTCTCAACAGCATCGTAAACCTTTTGCCATTCTTCCGGACGGGTTTCCACCTCCATGAATCCCTGAAGCATGCTGGGCTGGTATGCCTCCCTCTTGTATATACCCGCAGCCCTGTCCGTGTAGTAATGATGATACACGCAGGTCAGCAGCCCCTCAAAGGTCCCGTCGTACAGATAATCCATCATATCACTCCTGCCTTTGCAAGCTTCTCCCTGCGCTCACCTTCTTCAATCTTCCGCCAGGACCCGTCATATCCCAGAAGGTTCCCGGCGTTGTCGAACATGCTCATCTGCAGGCCGCTCTCCATCTGCAGCATGGAGTTTCGAATAATCTCGGGCTCAAAAATCTTGCTGCCGTAGTACCTTCCGCAGCATAGCATGAAATACCTGGCTCTTTTCAGCACCACCCCCATCTTCTTCAGATCATCATACCTGACAGCTGCGAATCTGCGCTGCCGGATTATTCTCTTAGCGGATTTGTGCCCGATGCCCGGTATTCTCAGAAGCTCCTCGTAGGAAGCCTTGTTTACTTCAATTGGGAATCTGTCCAGATTCCTCAGGGCCCACATGACCTTGGGATCCAGATCCGGATCCAGATTGTCTCCCTCCGCTCCTATGGTCTTGTTCTCTCCCACATCTGCGGAGCTGCTTCCGCCAAACAGGTCGCTCACCGTGAATCCGTAAAACCTCAACAGCCAGTCCGCCTGATAGATTCTGTGCTCCCTTGCCAGAGGCGGCGCGGTGTTTATATCCGGCAGAATCGGCGACTTCACCACAGGTATGTAGGCGGAATA
>JALFKB010000059.1 GCA_022775805.1 Clostridiales bacterium | reverse complement strand
ATAGAACCCGCGCGGACAACAAGGATATTCCCAAACCCCATGGCGGCTTTTAAATAAAGGTTCGCTGCTTGCGGCGGCCGGCCTGAAGGGCCACCGACAGCGCAGCAGTCGTATATGAGCCGGTCGATGTCCGCGCCAGATGGCGGCCTGCAGGATTTGGCCGATTTCTACTCTGCTCCTAGGGGCATGCCTCAATTCAAACCAGATTCAAAGCTCAGTGAATCCAGCCATCTATTCGATCAGGTTCCGGAATGAATGCAATGTTGTAAATATCAACGATAATTCATAATTGCTTCAACACGGCCTCGAAAAGCTGCCGAATTATCACCTAAATTTTTCCAATTGTTGTAAATATCTATTGCTGTTTTAATTTGCTTCAACATTTTTGTGATTTTGTTGAAGCAAATTTTCAGCAAGAGAAAATGCTTCAAATTCACCCCTTCAAAATGCCTGAATATGGGTCTTAATCCAATGAATGTTGAAGCAAATACTTGAAAGATACAATTACTTCAACATTGCTCCATCACAGCGTGGGGTTTGCCTGTGTGTTAGCTGCGAATAATCACGAAAAAATGGTAATATTATCCAGCAAGTATGACGAGCCCTTGTGCCCCAAGGGTTTCAGAACGTGGGGAAAAACGGTTTGTGAAAATTGCGGCAAAATACGGCAAAATCCAGGCAAAACAGCAGAATTCCGGGTATAAATGGACGAATACAGACATATTTTCACAATGTTAAAAAATGGAAGGTTGAAATTTCAACGTTTTTTGAGGTGGCTGAAAAAAGTTCGTGATTGCCAGGCGGGGGCGAGCCCAGGTTGGGCGAGCCCAGGCGGACCTAAACTGCACACAAATCCTATACACAAAACATATACAATCCATACGGAAAAAGTGTACCCGGATATATACAATTCGGCATGTTTTTGTAGTATAATTATTGTAAATTGCCGCCACGCTGTTTCGGCATTTTGCATTTGCCTGATGTTGGCCTGACATTGGTCAGAAACCGACCCAGGGACAGTCCGGGTATGGCACAGGGCTGACCCAATGATGGCAAGGGGACAACCCGAACAGACCGGCGGTTTCGCTGAATTTCGTTCAAAATAACTAAGAATCCCGCGGATGCCGGACATTACGGCAGCCCGTGGATTCGGAAAGGAATACATATATGACAATTAGAATCGGTATCATGGGATACGGCAATCTTGGCCGGGGCGTTGAATGCGCCATCAGACAGAATCCCGATATGGAGCTTACGGCAGTGTTTTCCCGCAGGAATCCTGAAGATGTGAGCATTCTTACGGAAGGCACTCCGGTTTACAGGGCAGATGACGCTGCCGCACATGCAGACGAGGTTGATGTGCTGATAATATGCGGAGGAAGCGCAACTGATCTTCCTGAACAGACACCGAAATATGCAGAGTTCTTTAATGTAGTTGACAGTTTCGACACCCACGCCAACATTCCTCAGCACTTTGCTGCTGTAGATGAAGCCGCAAAGGCATCCGGCAAGGTGGCACTCATTTCCGCAGGATGGGATCCGGGCATGTTCTCCCTGAACAGACTCTATGCGGAAGCAATTCTTCCGGAAGGTGAAACCTACACATTCTGGGGAACAGGCGTAAGCCAGGGACACTCGGATGCAGTAAGAAGAATCGACGGTGTTGTTGATGCGCGACAGTACACAATACCTGTAGAGGAGGCGCTGGATGCAGTAAGAAGCGGCTCGGCACCTGAACTGACAACACGTCAGAAGCACACAAGACTCGTATACGTGGTAGCGGAGGAAGGCGCAGATCAGAGCCGCATAACAGAAGAAATCGTTACCATGAAAAACTACTTCGACGAATACGACACAACAGTTAAATTCATCGATGCAGAGGAAATGGCAAGAGACCACAGCGGAATGCCTCACGGAGGATTTGTCATCAGAAGCGGCAGAACCGGCAAAGACAGGGAAAACCATCATGTGGTAGAATACAAGCTGCAGCTGGATTCAAACCCTGAATTTACATCAAGCGTTCTGGCGGCAGTTGCCAGAGCAGTTTACAGGATGAGCGAGATGGGAATGAACGGCGCCAGAACAGTATTTGACATCGCGCCGGCATGGCTTAGCATCAAATCACCTGAAGAACTGAGAAAGACAATGCTGTAGCCGCTGAACCATAAATTCAGCTAAACCATCAGTTCAGCAGACAATTACCGACTTTATTACCAACTTGCAACCGGAATAAACACTTGAAACCGGGATAGAGATATTGTACATTGCAATAAACAACAAGAAAGGAAGGAAGCAAAATGGCTGGTAAATTTGACGTTAAGGGATCAATGGTAGCACTGATAACCCCTTTCAAGGAGGATGGAAGCATCAACCTTGATAAACTTGAAGAACTGCTGGAGTTCCATATCGAGAAAGGAACAGACGCAATTCTTGTTCTGGGAACCACCAGTGAATCACCGACCTTCACAGCAGAAGAAGACTTTGAAATAGTAAAACGAAGCGTAGAGGTATGCAAAGGCCGTATTCCTCTCATGGCAAACGCAGGTTCAAACTGCACCCGCACATCATTTGAAAAAGCAAAGAGATTTGCAGATGCCGGCGTAGACTCACTGCTTTGCATTTCGCCTTACTACAACAAAGCCAACAAAACAGGTCTCTATCATCATATTGCCGACGTTGCCGACTCCGTTGACATTCCTATTGTAGTGTACAACATCCCCGGAAGAACAGGCATAAACATCCCTCTTGATGTCATGACGAAGCTTGCCGGACACCCGAACATCGCGGGAGTTAAAGAGGCATCCGGAGACATGAGCTATGTGGCCAAACTTGCAAAGGCAACAATGGACATGGATTTCAACATCTGGAGCGGAAACGACGATATCACCGTTCCGATGATGGCGCTGGGAGGTGCCGGCTGCATCTCGGTATGGGCAAACCTGCAGCCTGAAAAGACCGTAGAAATGACTCACTCCTTCCTGGAAGGAAATGTCCAGCACGCCATTGACATGCAGCTGGAATACATGGACCTCATCAACGACTTCTTCATCGAGGTTAACCCTATTCCTATCAAGGAAGCCATGAATCTGGCCGGCATGGAGGTTGGCGGCTTCAGAATGCCGCTGCGGGAAATGACCGATGAGAACCGTCAGATTCTCAAGGCGGAAATGCAGAAGCTGGGCATCATATAACGGGCATCATACAACGGACACCATCTGACAGGCTTGCCCAAAATAAACATCAGAAAGGCACAGATAAATGAAAGTACTTATTACCGGCTACGGCCGAATGGGAAAACTGATAGAAGAAACTCTTGCAAAGGCAGGAGACACTGTTGTTGGATCAATCGATATCGATAACGCATCGGATCTGGATAACATGGATAAGGTTGCCGATGTGATAATGGACTTCAGCAACCCGTCTCTCACGGACCGTCTGGTTGAATACGCCGGCAGAACAAACACACCTCTGCTCAGCGGAACAACCAACATGACTGCCCAGCAGCACGAGGCGATAGCCCAGCTGGCAGAGAAAGTTCCTGTAATCTGGGCATCAAACTACTCACTGGGAATCAACCTTTTCATGCACCTGCTTCCTCAGGTAGCAAAGGCACTTGAGGGCTGGGACATAGAAATAACAGAAACCCACCACAACAAAAAAGTTGACGCTCCAAGCGGAACAGCCAAGTCCTTGGCGGATGCCATCGATCCTGAAGGCAAATACGAAAGGGTATACGGCAGAAGCGGCAACTGCGGTGAGAGAAGCAAAAACGAAATCGGAATGCATGCTCTCAGAGGCGGAACAGTTACAGGAGACCACGTTGTTGATTTCTTCGGCAACGATGAGGTTTTCGAAATCACTCACAGAGCCGGAAGCAGACAAATCCTGGTTGACGGCGCCATCGGAGCAGCCCGTAAGCTCATCACCAGAGAACCGGGTCTCTATAACATGGAAACCCTGCTTTTCGGATAGTGTCGAACGGCATCTGACGGTGTCGAACAGTATCGGATTTCAACAAGGTTCATACAACAAAAAACCGGCCCCTGCAGGGCCGGTTTTGTAATTTGTTTTACTGTTCGGGTTCAACGAGGTCCTCATCCACCAGTTTTTCGAATTCGGCAGTTGCCTTGGCAAACTCCTCTTCAGTCAAATCGTCGATGAGCTCGAAATCATCTTCATATTCCTTGTATCCGTAAATGTATACTTCACTTGTTCCCAGCGGGTTTAGTGCGATATAGTCTTTATCGTCAACGTCGAATACTCCAATAACTCCGCATTCTTCCTCTGTACCGTCATCATATTCGAGAGTGATGATATCTTCCTCTTCGTATCCGTACATTTCTTTTTCTTCTGACATATCAGTTCTCCTTTTCATTTGATACCGTAACTATAACATCACATGCGAAAAAACTCAATAAGCTTTTGTGCTGAAGGCAAATCCATGGATTCCGTCTCCGAGAAGATTCTCTCCGCATCATCTTCCTCCCGAGCGATGCGCCTGATTTCCTCTACACTGCCGAAGGTTTCCAGAAGTGCCCTCCTGCGCTTCGGCCCGATTCCCTTCACCCGGTCCAGTACGGATTTCTCAACATTCTTGCTTCTCAGCTTTCTGTGATACTCAATTGCGAAGCGATGGGCCTCCTCCTGCATCATTCCCACATACTTGAAGAGCAGGTTCCTGCCTGCAAGCTCAATTTCCTCCCAGCTCTCGCTGCCATCCGGGGCCTTTGCCCTGTAAACCAGGGCCCTCGTTCTGTGGTGATCATCCTTGGCCATGCCCACAACAGGAATATCAAATCCCGTGGCTTCAATAACCTTAAGGGCCGTAGTAACGTGCCCCTTTCCTCCATCCATGAAAATAATGTCCGGGAGAACTGCGAATTTCTCGTCTCCCTTGAACACCCTGAGGAATCTTCGGGACAGAACCTCACTCATGGAGGCATAGTCATCCTGCCCCGGGACGGTTCTTATTCTGAACTTCCTGTAGCTGCTTCTGTCGGGTTTCAGCCCTTTGTAAACCACCATTGCACCAACGGTATCAACGCCGTTTGTATTGGAGATATCGTAGGCTTCGGCTCTGAATTCCCGTCCGTCGTATGCACCCTGTGCCATCCCCATTCTTTTCAGAACGGACCAGATTTCCTCACCCAGGGCTTCCTTTCTCTGGCGTTCCGCCTTTGCACGGGCATCGATTGTTACCGCAAGCTCCCCGGCATCCTTAATTGCCAGCTCCAGCAGGGCTTTCTTTTCTCCCCTTTCGGGTTTGATGATTTTCACACTGTGTCCGGCATTATCGCTTAACACTCTGCCTAGAAGCTCCCCGTCACGGGGCATGACAGACACGAGAATCTCCTTTGGGATATTGGGATTGTCGCTGTAATGCTGATTGAGAAAGGCAGCCAGTACAGCGTCACCCTCCTCGTCTATTGAAGATGTTGTATCAACACGGTAATGCTCCCTGCCCACAAGTCTGTTATCCCGAACAGAGAACACCGCGAAGGAATCCGCCCCCTGCCGGGTGGTTTTCACTGGAACAACAATATCCGCTTCACTGGAGTGATGGAGCACAACTCTCTGGGTTTCAGAAAGGGCCTTGGCTGCCTCCAGATAGTCTCTGTATTCCGCTGCCCTCTCGTATTCCATTGCCTCAGAGGCCTCCATCATCTTCTTTTTCAGGGCATCCGTCAGCGCCCTGTCGTGACCCTTGAGAAATTCAATTGCCCCCTCCAGAGCCCGGCTGTAATCCTCCGCCGATGCCAGTCCTGTGCATATTCCCCGGCACTGGCCTATGTGATAATTGAGGCACGGCCTGAAGCCCTTTGCAAAGGCAAGAGCGCTGCATCGTTTCAAGGCGAAGGTGGAGTTCAGAAGATCAACAATCATGTTCACGGCACCGGCATCGCTGTAGGGACCGAAATAGATTCCTCCATCCTTTTTCACAAGCCTTGTCTTCACAATTCTCGGCCACTCCTCTCCCGTAACCTTGATGTAGGGGTAGGTCTTGTCATCACGAAGAAGCACATTGTATTTAGGCCTGTGCTTTTTTATCAGGTTGCACTCCAGAATGAGAGCCTCCATCTCGGATGAGACGGTTATGTACTCAAACTCAGCAATCTGATCCACCATGCTTCTCACCTTCGGGGGCATGTTTTTTTTCGACTGAAAATACTGGCGCACCCTGTTGCGCAGGCTAATTGCCTTGCCCACGTAGATGATGTTTCCAAGCTGATCCTTGTGAAGATATACGCCGGGACTGTCCGGCAGCTTTTTAAGGTTTTCCTTGATATCAAACATTACTTTCTCTTTCTGAGCACCAGAAGCACCGTTCCAAGGGCTGCCAGGGTGAGCACAACAATTATGAATACAGGGACGTCTTCATCCGCAACACCTATCCTGCTGAGAGGTCCTCCTTCTCCTGCGCTTTCCAGAGCAATCAGGTCTCGTCTTGCCAGCTCTTTTCCCTTTTCATCGATGAGCACTGCACTTCCCAGAACATCGCCCTTCTTAACAGGTGCCTGAACCTTCTTCTCATCAAGTTCCAGGCTTATTTCCACATTCTCCGCAGCCTCATAATCCCTTGGAACCGCTGCTGACAGGTTTCTCTCCGTTCCAAGGTCAACTTCCCTCAGAGTTCCCCCTTTTACCTTCTGCTTTCCCAGCACCTCACCTGCCTTGGCAGCGCGATATGTTTTGTAGTTTGCAAAACCGAAATCCCATAGTCTTATGGTATCTTTGAATTTCGGTTCTTCATGGGATGCGTTCAGAACAACTGCAACAAGGCCTGTCCTGCCCTTCTTCGCATATCCCGCGAAGCAGTCCCCTGCTGTGCTGGAATACCCGGTTTTCACGCCTTTGCATCCCTCGTATTTAAGGGGTCTTTTAGCCCCGTTGTCTTCGAATTTTGTCTTGGTGTCCCAGAGGCACCTGTTGGATGACTTGCCTTTTCTCTTTTCGGACTTGTTCGTTGCCGGAATGGTGTACTTCGGTGTGGATACAATTTCAACAAACTCCGGATTATCCATTGCCCGGGCTGAAATAAGGGCTATGTCATAAGCCGTTGTTACATTGTTTACCCTTCCCGGAGGGTTAAGTCCGTTGGGATTGGTGTAATGGGTGTCCCAAGCCCCGTACTCCTCCGCCTTGCTGTTCATCATACTGCAGAAGTTCTCCGTTGTGCCTCCTGCCAGCCGGCCCAGAGCCTCCGCCGCATCGTTGGCGGACCATACCATCATTGCGTAAACGAGATCCCTGACATAGAGAGTTTCCCCCTTCTGAAGGTGCATCACCGAGCCCTCTTTCTCCGGCTCGTAATCGATTGTAACCTTTTCATCCAGATCCAGCGTATCCAGAACCACCAGGCAGTTCAGAATCTTCGTGATGCTGGCGGGATCTCTCTTCTCATGGGCATTTTTCTCATATATGACCGTTTCCGACTCTGCATCCATCAGAATGGCGCTGGAAGCATCCAGCTTCGGCGGCTCATCCTGCCTTTCTGCCGCTGCAAAAGACGGCACTGCCCCGGTAAGGGTCAGTGCCGTAACTGCTAGGATTATTATCGTTCTGGTCAGTTTCTTAATCAGTCCTGTTCTTTTCAAATCCGTTTCCTTCTCTATTTCTTTGCTTCATAATCCTTCAGGAATTCCACAAGGGCTTCAACGCCTTCCTTAGGCATTGCGTTGTAGATTGATGCTCTCAGACCGCCAACGCTTCTGTGACCCTTAAGGTTATCCATTCCTGCCGCCTTTGTTGCTGCTACAACAGCTGCATCCTCCTCGTCGGAGCCTGTTACGAACGGCACGTTCATCAGGGATCTGTCTTCAGGTACAACAGAACCGGTGAAGAGCTTGCTTTCGTCCAGGAAGTCATAGAGAACCTTTGCCTTATCTTCGTTGATTCTCTGAACCTCTTCCAGTCCTCCGATGCTCAGGAGATACTTGAATACCTTGCCGCAGCAGTAGATGTCCCAGCAGTTAGGAGTATTGTACATTGAATCCTTGTCTGCGTGTGTCTTGTATGACAGGTATGTAGGGCAGAAATCAGGAACATCCCCGATGAGATCCTCTCTGATGATAACAACAGCCATTCCCGCCGGTCCTACGTTCTTCTGAACGCCTGCCCAGATGATGCCGTAGTCTTCCACGTTGCAAGGCTTTGACAGGAACATTGATGACTGGTCGGAAACCAGAATCTTACCCTTTGTGTTCGGCAGCTTCTTGAAGGTAGTTCCGTTGATTGTCTCGTTTTCGCAAATGTATACATAGTCTGCATTATCAGGAATATCCAGATCGCTGCAGTCAGGAACATATGAGAAGTTCTTGTCAGCTGATGAAGCCACGATCTTAACTTCCCCGTACTTCTTGGCCTCTGCGATAGCCTTCTTTGACCATGCTCCGGTTTCCACGTAGCAGGCAACTCCGTTCTTCATCAGATTCAGCGGAACCATTGCGAACTGTACTGTGCCGCCGCCCTGAACAAACAGCACCTTGTAGTTTTCAGGAATGTTCATGAGCTTTCTGAGATCTGCAACAGCCTCCTCATAGATACCTATGAAAGCCTTTGATCTGTGGCTCATTTCCATTACAGACATGCCTGTTCCGCGATAGTTAAGCACCTCTTCTGCAATTTCTTCCAGTACAGGTTCAGGCATCATTGCAGGACCTGCCGAAAAATTGAATACTCTGTCGTATTTCATCTGTTCCTCCTTTATTTAAATATTATAATAATCAAAAATAAACTTACATAAAGTATATCACTTGACGGGCATGTTATCCACCCGGATTTAGCTTAATAGCGCTTATTTTGTGTGGATATTTCCCCGATATATGATAAAATACTATTGATGCAAAGGCAGACCTGCCTTTGCACGGAAAAAACGAATTGTTCGGCGCTGCCGAAACGATGATAATATTATTAAAGAGGTGACTTGAATGTTTAAGATTGGAACTTTTAACAAGATTTCACCGGTTGGCCTTGACAAGCTGACTGATGATTACGTACTGGTTGAGAATCCTGACGAGGCTCACGGAATAATTCTCAGAAGCTATGACATGCACGAGATGGAATTCTCAGACAACCTTCTGGCAATAGGCAGAGCCGGCGCAGGCACCAACAACGTCCCCGTTGACAGATGTGCCCAGCAGGGAATCGTTGTTTTCAACGCCCCGGGAGCCAATGCCAATGCTGTTAAGGAGCTTTGCATCTGCGGCATGATTATGGCAGCCCGTAATGTTCCCGAAGGCTACACCTGGGCAAAAACTCTCAAGGGAAGCGAAGGCGTAGGCAAGCAGATCGAAAAGGGCAAGGGACAGTTCGCAGGAACAGAGATCTCAGGCAAGACTCTGGGAGTCATCGGCCTGGGCGCCATCGGAAGACTTGTTGCCGATGCAGCAATTTCCCTGGGCATGTCAGTAATCGGCTACGATGCATTCCTTACTGACGCAGTTCGTGAAATCCTGAACCCTGAGGTTACTGTTGTGGATGATCTGGCTGCTCTGTATCCGGAATGTGATTACATCTCAATCCATGTGCCTGCAAACGATGCTACAAAGGGAATGATGAATGCAGAGGCCTTCAATCAGATGAAGGACGGTGTCATGTTCATGAACTTCTCCCGTGACAAGCTGATGAATGACGATGATCTTCTGGCAGCTCTGGAATCGGGCAAAATCGCAAAGTATGTAACCGACTTTGCAGACGATGCTGTTCTGAACGCCGATCACCCGGGAATCATAGTTCTTCCTCACCTTGGTGCTTCCTCTGCAGAGGCAGAAGACAACTGCGCATCCATGGCGGTTACACAGGTAATGGACTACATCGAAAACGGAAACATTATCAACTCCGTAAACATGCCTAGAGTATCCCTGGGCAAGAGAACCGGCAGAAGACTTTCAGTAATATGCAAAGCCAACGCAGCTGCAGATGTTCTGGCTAAGGTTGCTGAGCTGGAGCTTACAAACGTTGTATCCGGTACTCGCGGAGAGTATTCATACATTCTGGCTGACCTGGAAGATAAGCAGGCTGATCTTAAGATTGCAGGGATAATAAAGGCAAGAGTTCTGGAGTAGTTATGAGTGACAGACTGAAAGTAAATGTATTTGCGTTTATCACTGTGTTGTTCTGGGGTTCAGGATTTCCCTTCACCAGAATAATAGGCGATCAGATTTCATCCTTAAATCTGGGCTTTGTCCGCTGCTCACTGGCGGCGGCGGTACTGCTGGCAATAGGGCTGGTCACCGGAATCAGGCGCCCCCGTTCCTTAAAGGACTGCGGATGGTTTGTTCTTGCCGGTGCCACAGGTTTTTCGGTTTATTTTATCTTTTTCAACCTGGGGCTTCTGACACTGAATTCCTCCGAGGGCAGTGTGATTTGCGCAACCACACCCATTATCACCGCAGTGCTTGTTTTCTACATATATAAAGAGAAAATAAATATTCTGGGATGGTGCATGATTCTGACTGCCTTCATCGGTGTTGTTCTGCTCCTTTTCTGGGACAGTCTCTTCGGAGATTCCCAGGGTCTTGCAGGGGGAATCGGTGCTCTGTGGATGTTCCTGTGCGCTGCTGTTTTCGCATTATATAATGTACTGAACAGAGTGCTGGGAAACAAAGGCTACAGCGCCATGGAGATTGCCACCTGGAGCGCCGTATTCGGAGCTCTGGAAATGATCGTCTTTCTGCCAGGCACCATCTCTGATGTGGCTTCGGCAACTGCAGGCGCCAATCTGTCCGCCCTCTACCTGGGACTGTTTCCAAGTGCTATTTCATACTATTTCTGGAGCAGGGCGATTACCCTTTCCAGTCGGACAAGCGAGGCAACAAACTACATGTTTATAACCCCCCTTATCGCATCTGTAATCGCGATGATTATGCTTCGGGAAATTCCGGGGGCCGGTACCTTC
>JALFKB010000054.1 GCA_022775805.1 Clostridiales bacterium | reverse complement strand
CGCATAAGGAACGATTCTTCCGTCATGCCAGCCCTGGCCTTCATCGTATTCCATAATAAACATGTGATCGGTAAAGTAATGTCCGAAAGGCAGATTATTCGGATCCGGTTTTTCCTTTGGATTTAATGTTCTGGTAACTGGGAAATTGTAAGCCATAATGTCCTCCTACTTAATAAATCAGTATTAATTATTTCCACACAATATTTTTCACGGCAGCCCTCCAGCAATCTGCTGCACGTATACGAGCTTTTATCTGTCCTGCATGCTGATTGATTCAATCGCCACAGGGCCTCCTCTTACGACCTCAATGTTTTTAAATCTTTCATTAATAAGATTCAGAATGGAATCGTTGACTATTTCAGTGCGTACAGCCTCAACCAGTACGCTGTTGTGATCCATGTCCTTTATTCTGAACTTGAAGGCCTGGGCCATCTGGAACACCTCAGCCCTATCCCTTTCATTGATGCCCTTGATCTTGATAAACATTACCTCCTTGCTCCTGATGCTGGCATCGGTAATGTCGATTACCTTGATAACCTCAATGCTTCTGTTCAGCTGCTTCATAATCTGCTCGAAGGTCTTGTCATCAGCATCAAGACACACCGTCATTCTTGAAATGGCCCTGTCCTGGGTCTCACCTACAGTAAGGGAATGGATATTGTAGGATTTTCCCGACAGCAGTCCCGAGATTCTGGCCAGAACACCTATCTGGTTCTCAACGAAAAGCGAAAGCCATCTTCTTCTGAATGATTTATCATAATTCACTTATGCCACCTCCCCTGTTTTCGTCATCCTCATAACCGGTAATCAGATCGGTAATCGCACCGCCCGGTCTTATCATAGGATAAACCAGCTCCATGTCCTCGATGATAAACTCAATAATCGTCGGACCGTCCTTCTTGGCCTTTGCCCGTGCAAAGGCATCCTCAATCTGTTCAGGTTCCGTTACCCTGATTCCCTGAGCTCCGTAAGCCTCGGCAAGCTTCATGAAATCCGGAACATACTCAGGGCAGGCGTCACTACGGCCTATGCAGCCTTTGCACCCTGAGCCCCTGAGGTCACAGTCCGCATTTCTTCTGAGACATGTTCCAGCGAACTCGCCCTCATAGAACAGCTCCTGCCACTGGCGAACCATTCCCAGATAACCGTTGTTGAAAATGCAGATGGTAACAGGCAGTCTGTTAATGGACGCCGTTGCCAGCTCCTGGGAATTCATCTGGAATCCTCCGTCGCCGCAGATTGTGATAACATCTCTTCCCGGATTGCCGATGGCGGCACCGATGGCGGCAGGAAGTCCGTATCCCATTGTACCAAGACCGCCGCTGGTAATAAGCTGCCCCTTGCCTCTTATTTCAAGGAACTGGGTGGTCCACATTTGGTTCTGTCCAACGTCTGTAGTAACTATAGGCTCCTTGTAGAGCTTGTTTATTGCATCAATAATCTGCTTAGGAACCAGCTTGCCCTTTGGCTCCTGTGCCAGAGGCTTGTCCTTGTCAAGCCGGTTGAGAGTCTTTATCCAGCCTTCGCACTTGGCCTCTCCTCTCTCTTTGGCCTCCTCCAGCAGCTTGCGGATTGCCGCCTTGGCATCCCCTACCACAGGAACATCAACGGTTACATTCTTTGAAATGGATGCAGTGTCGATGTCAATGTGGATGATCTTTGCCTTTGTAGCAAAGGTGCCCAGCTTGCCGGTGATTCTGTCGTTGAATCTCGTTCCTATGGATATCAGCAGATCGCAGTTGTTTACCGCATTGTTTGCTGCATAGCAGCCGTGCATTCCCACATTTCCGAAGTACAGCGGGTGATCCGTAGGTACGCTGCCTTTGCCCATTATAGTGGTAACTGCAGGAATTCCCGTCTGCTCCATCAGGTGCTTCATGTCCTGCTGCGCGCCGGCTATTTTAACTCCGCCTCCCAGCAGGAACAGCGGCTTCTTCGCCTTGTACATCATGGAAATGGCTCTTCCTATCTGGCCCTGGTGTACCTTTGTCGGAGGCTTGTAGCCCCTGATATGCACCTTGCTCGGATATGCATCGCTTCCCAGCTCTGCCATAACATCCTTCGGCAGGTCCAGCAGAACCGGACCGGGACGGCCTGTTGTTGCAATATAGAATGCTTCCTTCACCAGTCTGTTCAGATCATCACGGGAACGAACCATCGTTGTATACTTGCAGATATTTCTTGTGAGACCGACAATGTCGACCTCCTGGAATGTGTCGTTTCCAATGAGGCCTGTTGCAACCTGTCCGGTAAGACAAACCAGTGGAACGCTGTCCAGGTTTGCATCGGCTATTCCCGTAATAAGATTTGTGGCTCCCGGGCCGCTTGTGACAAGACAGACGCCGGGTTTACCCGTTGACCTTGCGTAGCCTTCAGCCGCATGAATCAGACCCTGTTCATGTCTCGGCAGAATAATCTGTGGACTTCCCGTCTTGTACAGCTCGTCGAATATGTCCACAACGCAGGCACCCGGGTAAGCAAATATCTTCTCAACGCCCTCCTCCTGAAGAGCCTTAACCAGAAACTCATTACCTGTAATCTTAGCCATGTCGCTTCTCCTTACTCCTTCTGT
>JALFKB010000040.1 GCA_022775805.1 Clostridiales bacterium | reverse complement strand
CTATGAAAGATATGAAACATTAGGCGATGTCTTCCCTGAAGGAACAGATCCTGAAATCGTTGAGAACGCCAAGACAGATGATATTCCGGAAGGAGTTAATCCGCAGCCATGGAACTTCCTCATCCCACTGATTGTGATGATTGCCGTAACGCTGCTCACAGGTACAGATGTGCTTATGGGAACAGCAGCAAGCGTTATCGTTGCCTTTGCTCTGTACGCTGTTGAAAGGAAACTTAACTTCACAGAACTACTCACAGCATGCTTTGACGGAGTTATGTCCATGGGATTTGTATTCATCCTGTCACTTCTCGCATTCTCGGTACAGGGTGCGAACCTCGAACTGGGTCTTGCAGATTATATCATTTCCGTTACGGAACCAATCATGAAGGGCGGCTTCCTCCCTGCCGCAGTATTTATTGTATGCGGTATCTATGCATATGCAACAGGCTGCTTCTGGGATCTGGCAGCAATCATCATCCCGATTGTAATACCTCTTGCAAATGCCATGGGAGTTGATCCGATACTGGTATCTGCTGCTGTATTCTCGGGCGCTGCATTTGGAAGCAACACATGTCTGTATGGAGACGGTGTTATCATGTGCTCCCAGGGAACACAGGTAAAAACTCTTAATCTCATGATGACGACACTGCCTTATGCCTGCATTGCAGGCGGAGCGACTATCATCGCTTATCTGATAGTAGGATTCATGTTTTAGAGTTTAAGATTATATCGCTAGCAAATTTAGCACAAAAACACAAAGGGCGGGTCATCTGACCTGCCCTTTTCCTTTGATTCCACATGCATTGACTAGAAACAAGAATTAGGCTAAAATAAAGCGGACTTTAGATTAGCCTAAAAAGGAGGAGCGAGTATGGCATATATTAAGCGAAGCCTTGAAAGAAAATTCTTGAAAATGAGTGAAACATTCAAGGTTGTCATGGTAACGGGAGCCAGACAAGTAGGTAAGACTACAATGCTAAAGCATCTGGCGGGGGATACCGGGCGTGTGTATGTATCAATGGATGACGCTGATATGAGAGAATTGGCAAATCGGGATCCCAAGCTGTTCTTTCAGATGTACCGGCCGCCGTTGCTGATAGACGAGGTTCAGAAAGCACCGGCACTCTTTGAAGAAATAAAACTAATCTGCGACAATAGTGATGAACGGGGGCTGTTCTGGCTGACCGGATCTCAGAGCAGAAAACTGACAAAACAGGCTGGCGATTCACTGGCTGGCAGAATATGTGTTTTGAAAATGTACAGCCTATCTGCAAAAGAAATCGCTGGAAGGGCATATGATATCCCGGTGGATTATTCAATTGCATCATTTCTCAAAAGAAGCAGCGCTTTACCGGAGAATAATATTCTGGATGTGTATACTCGCATTTGGGAAGGTGGAATGCCGGATATGCTTAATATGGATGCAGAACAGCGAAGAGAGTATTGGAACTCATATATTGACGCATATCTTATGAGAGATGCTGTTGATGATAACGGCATTATAGATACAGTGGGATTTCGCAAGTTTCTGCGTGCCTGTGCAGCATTTAGCGGTCAGCTTCTCAATTATGCAGATCTGGGAAATGCTGCCGGCGTTTCAGGGGTGACGGCAAAGGAATGGTTAAAGGTACTGCAATCAATGGGTATTGTGTACCTGCTGGAGCCATTTTTCTCAAATGAACTGAAGCGAATGGTGAAAACTCCGAAGCTGTATTTCTGTGATACGGGATTATGTGCATATTTGTCTTCATGGACAAGCAGAGATACTTTGATGAATGGAGCGGCAGCCGGACATTTCCTCGAAAACCATGTGGTATCCGAGATGATTAGAAATGCTTCATCCGGTGAGACGGAAATGAATCTAAATTATTATAGAGACAAAAATCAGAAGGAAATAGACCTGATAGTTGAGGCTGATGGAGTGCTGCATCCATTTGAAATAAAACGATCGGCTTCACCGGAGAGAAAAGCAGTAAAAGCATTTGGTGTGCTTGAAAAATGTGATCGTGAAGTCGGAGCGGGCGGAATAATCTGCATGGCAGAAAAACCTTTTCCAATAGATGCAAATAACAGCCTGATACCTGTAAATGTAATATAGTCCTGTGCAAACAAAAACACAAAGGGCTGGTCATCTGACCTGCCCTTTTCCTTTGATTATATATTTGAATGTGCAGATTTCCTCCAGCCCCAGAGGACCCCGGGCGTGGAGTTTCTGGGTGGATATTCCCATCTCACAGCCCTGTCCGAATTCTCCGCCGTCGGTGAACCGGGTGGAGGCGTTCACGTATACAGCCGCAGAATCCACCAGGGAAGTGAAGAGCTTCGCAGCGTCCTCATTCTCTGTAATAATGCAGTCTGAATGTCCCGTTGAGTGAGCGTCGATGTGAGCTATTGCTTCCTCAACGCTGTCCACAACCTTGACGCCCATTATGTAATTGAGAAATTCCGTATCGAAATCCTGTGGTCCCGCTGCTGTTCCGTCGATGATTCCGGACGCTGTTTCATCAAGGCGAAGTTCAACCGGAGTCTGTCCTGCCTTTGCCCGGTCTGCCACCAGACGCTGCTGATACTTCGGCAGAAACTCCGCCGCGATGTCCCTGTGGACGATGCAGACCTCTGCCGCATTGCAGACAGAAGGGCGGCTTGTCTT
>JALFKB010000033.1 GCA_022775805.1 Clostridiales bacterium | reverse complement strand
GCATTTATGCCAGAAAAAGTACGCCTGAGATTCGCAATTAGATCTTAATAGCGGGCTCTCACAATGGCCGCTTCCAGAGGGGCCTCACAATGACCCGCTCCGAATAAAACACCGCCGGAAAAGGATTACCTTCTCCGGCGGGTTTGTTTAATGGCTATTTAGCATGTTATTTCTTTCTGATGACCACCTGTATTATTCCAGTGCATATGGCCGTTATTAGAGTGAATTGCTTATTTCTGAAAAAAGGGCATTGGCTGCATCGGTGTATTCGGAGATAAGTGATGCGCACGTTTCGGAGCATTCTGCCTTGAAATCTGCGTCTTTTACTCCAGGGAGATTGATTTTCACATTAAGCCAGGCGCCCTGCATGCAAGCAAGAAAGTTTAGCACACCAACACCGAAATCACTGGCACAATTAGTGTTGAAATGACCATTCAGTTTCTTTGCCAGATCCAGTCCCTTGCCTGCCATTCGCATAACGTTGTAAGGAACCTTTGTAGCTTCCAGTGTTCCAGCAGCAATAGCGGCCTTTCTGGCAGCCTTTTCATCATCAGTGGATTTTGGCATCTTGAAAGCATCTGCAACAAGATTGTACGCATCTGTATCAAGATCAACAGATCTACGAAGCTCGTCATAAAGTGCTGTTGCTTCGGCTTTTATTTCTCTACATAAATCGTGGTCGTTTTCATATTTCTTCTTTGCGGTGGTAAGGTCACAAACCATTGCAATCAGTGCGGCTCCCTGTGCACCTGCCAATGCGCTTACGCTTCCGCCTCCCGGTGCCGGAGCGTCGGAAATGAGTGTTTCCAAATACTGGTTTACTGGCATTTCAATAAGTTTCATTTTGTGAATATCCTTTCTATGAATAGCAAGATAGTTATTTTTTAGTATGGAAAGTTCTTGTGGAGCGGATACTTGTCTGTCAGTGACTTGACGATTTCTCTCGCCTCTTCCATCTTGGCTTCGTTTTCCGGATTGTCGATTACCAGTGCGATTGCATCTGTTACCAGCTTCACATCATCTTCCTTGAAGCCTCTTGATGTCATTGCCGGAGTTCCCATTCTCAGACCTGATGTAACCATAGGCTTGCGCGGGTCATTCGGAATGGCATTCTTGTTTGTTGTGATGTTTGCCTCGTCGAGAAGTCTCTCCGCCTTCTTTCCTGAGATGTCCTTGTTCAGGAGCTTAACCAGAATCAGATGGTTGTCGGTTCCTCCTGAAACCAGCTCGAAATCGTGAGCGTTCATGCCCGCTGCCAGAGCCTGAGCGTTATCTATAACCTGCTGCTGGTATGCCTTGAATTCAGGCTGCATTGCTTCGTGGAGACATACTGCCTTTGCAGCGATTATGTGCATAAGAGGGCCTCCCTGCAGTCCCGGGAAGATTGCCGAGTTGATTGCCTTCTTCAGTTCTTCCTTGCAGAGAATCATTCCTCCTCTTGGTCCTCTGAGTGTTTTGTGGGTTGTAGTTGTTACAACGTCTGCGTAAGGAACAGGGTTCTCGTGGAGTCCCGCTGCAACAAGACCAGCGATGTGCGCCATGTCAACCATGAAGAGTGCACCCACTTCGTCTGCGATTTCCTTGAAGGTCTTGAAGTCGATGGCACGCGGATATGCCGACGCACCTGCCACAATAAGCTTAGGCTTGTGCTGCTTGGCCATTTCTCTCACGTTGTCGTAATCGATTCTTTCATCCTCACCAAGACCGTAAGCTACGAAGTTATATGACTTGCCGGAAATGTTAACCGGGGATCCGTGTGAAAGGTGTCCGCCGTTTGACAGGTCCATGCCCAGAACTGTGTCACCATACTCCAGCACTGCCTGGTAAACTGCCGTGTTGGCGTTGGCTCCCGAATGAGCCTGAACGTTGGCGTGATCCGCACCGAAGAGCTTGCAGGCTCTGTCGATTGCCAGCTGTTCAACCTCATCAACGAATTCGCATCCGCCGTAGTATCTCTTGCCCGGATACCCTTCAGCGTACTTGTTTGTCAGCGCGCTTCCTGCAGCTTCCATGATTTCGTAATTAACGAAGTTCTCGGAAGCTATCATTTCAATCTTTGTTTCCTGACGGTTGATCTCCCTCTTAATTGAAGCAGCAACTTCAGGATCTGCTTTGTCTAAATAATTAAAATACATACATTCCCTCCTTAAAGCTGAATGCAACGAGTAGAAAACACGAGTTGCACAAATATAAACTTGGGGTGGCAATCGAGTGCACATGTCCGGATAGACAGGCACTCGACTAACCGGTAAGGAACTCAAAACACCTTCATAATAGCATGGAAAAAAATAAAAGCAAGGATTTTTTTGTTGAGATTATCCCGCAGGCAGGTGTTTTGAACGTAGAAATCTAAAGTTGGCACGATAAATGCATTAAAATTAAACATGACTTAAAGTAACGCTTTAACACATTAAAACCGAATGGTAAGAGCAAGGAGGAAAAAATGGAACGAAAACAGTATGTGCTGGCAGTTCCGAATTTCAGCGAAGGCCGGGATTTGGATAAAGTTGAAAAAATTGTTGACGAAGTGAGAAACGTTCCGGGCATTAAACTTGTGAGCGTTGAGCCGGAAGCTGATTTTAACAGAACAGTAGTAACTATGATTGGTGAACCGGCTCCAATTAAAGAAGCGCTTGTAAAGCTGGGAAAGAAGGCTGTTGAACTCATTGATATGAGCAAGCAGAAGGGTTCACATCCGAGAATAGGTGCTGAAGATACTCTGCCGGTTTTCCCGTTTAAGAACATCACTCTGGAGGAAACCACTGCCTTAGCTAATGAAATCGGAAAAGAGTTCTTTGAAGCTACTAAGGTTCCTGTATTCTTCGCAGGCGAAAATGCCAGAACTGAAGAAAGAAAGGCGTTTGCATTTATCAGAAAGGGCCAGTACGAAGGTCTGAGAGATTTGCTCAAGGAAATCAAGGACGACGAGAGCAGAGCTGATGAATACAATGCCAGAAAGCCTGACTACAGTGAAGACGGGCTCTTAAGTGAAACTGCAGGCGGAACAATCGTCTCCTGTGAAGCAAACGGCTTGACAGCATACAATGTGTTCCTGGATACAGAAGATGTGTCAATCGCCAAGAAGATTGCAAAGGCAGTAAGAGGGCCAAGCGGCGGTTTTTCAACAATAAGGGCGGTTGGAATCAAATTCCCGGAGCATGAAGGTGTTGTAGTGTCGATGAATATGTTTGACTGCATCAATACTCCGATAGCAAGAGTATTTAACCTCTGTAAGCAGGAAGCTGAACGCTACGGCGTGCGCGTTACAGGGTCGGAACTGGTGGGACCTATTAAGCTTGATGCAATACTTAAAACTTTCGAATACTATCTGCAGCTTGAGGGCTTTAACAAGGAACAGATTCTTGAAACTCACCTGATGGACATGTAGAAAAATATTCATATAGGAAAAATATTCGGGAAAAATTTTCCGAAACCAGAAGGAGGAAGACTATGAGTATTAAAGACGGAAAAAATATTAAAATTGTTGATTTAAGTCAGGAAATTTATGTTGGCAACTCATTGTGGCCGGGACACCAGAAAACATTTATATGGGTTAATGAGACTCATGAAGTGAATAAAGCAAAGACCGGAAGCAGGGTTGCATTCTCAGCTAGAAACCTTCTGATCAGCGAGCATTGTTCAACACACTCGGATGCTGTTTGGGAATATCTGCCTGAAGGACCTACAATTGACAAAATGCCATTGAACATGTTCTGTGGCAGTGCGGTATGTCTTGATCTTACCGGTGTTCCTGACGATAAGTACATAGAACCTGCAGATTTGGAAGAAGCAGAAAAGAAATCAGGTCAGACAATTGGAAAGGGTGACATAGTGCTTCTGCATACAGGCTGCTATAACAGATGGTACAAGAAGCCGATGGGAGAGCCTAAGGTAATGCCGGCGCTTGGCGTATGGACAGGTGACAGATACCAGACTGATTATGCGGGACTCAGTGAAGCAGGTGCAGAATGGCTTGCTAAGAAAGGCGTAGTGAATATCGGTATAGATGCACCGGCAATTGACCATCCGGATGATCCGGAGTATTCAGGACACTGGATTTGCGGAAAGTATGGCATGACTAATACAGAAAATATGGCTAATCTCGATCAGGTTGTAAATAAGAGATTCCTATATGTAGGCGTTCCTTTAAATATTACAGACGGATCAGGTTCACCTATACGTGCAGTTGCACTGCTCGAAGATGATGAATAATAAGAGGTGAAAAAATGAGCGAAAAAAGATTAGATATTGAGAGCCTGTCTCTAGCGGGAGAAAGACAGCACATGATTGATGTACTGCTGGGTGAAAACACATATGCGGATAAAGTTTTGCAAAATGCAGAATTCGTAAATGTAATAACTCGTGAAATTTATACAGCAGACATTGCAATCTCGGGCAAATATGTTCTCATGGTAGGGGACTGTAAAGAACTGATAGGCGAAAAGACAGAGGTAGAGGATTTAACAGGCAAATACGTAATTCCGGGACTTATTGATTCCCACATGCACTTTGAGAGTGCAATGCTGACAGCCAGTGAGTTTTCAAGAATTTCGATTCCTACAGGAACAACGTGTCTTATTTCAGACCCGCATGAAATAGGAAATGTAGTAGGCCCTGTAGGAGTAAAGGCCATGGCAGATGAGCTTGATAATCTTCCAAACCATGTGTATTTAAGAATACCGGCGCTGACACCTGATTCACCGGGATTGGAAACAGCAGGTGTTGACATTACATCAAAGCAGGTGCCTGAAATGCTTGCGTATAACAATGTGTCCGGAATAGGTGAAATACAGGGTGTAACTGCTGCGAAGTGGGTATACAAATCAAATCCTGAGGTGTTTAGGGATACAGTTGTTTCATCCATATACGCCAGAGAAAACGGATATAAGGTTGATGGTAATGCCGCAGAGCTTTTCGGAAAGGAACTGGCTTCTCACATTATTGCAGGCGGCACAGAGATATCCTGTCACGAAACCACATCAAAGGCAGAAGCTGTAGAAAAACTGAGATATGGTGTGTATATGCTGATGAGGGAAGGCTCGACTCAAAGAAACATGCCTGAATGTATCAGAGCGATAACTGAAGAAAAGCTTGATTCAAGAAGAGCTATTCTGGCAACAGATGACATGCTGGCAGAAGATATTGTTACTACGGGTCACATGAACGATATAGTCAGGAGAACGATAAGAGAAGGAGTGGATCCTGTAGAAGCTATTCAGATGGCAACTATCAACGCGGCAACATGGCAGGGCTTTGATGACAAGGGAGTTATTGCTCCGGGAAAGCTTGCCGATATGGCAGTAATTGAAGGCAAACTTGAAGATATGAAAGTATGCGAAGTGTTCCTCGAAGGTAAAAAAGTTGCTGAAAACGGACAGCTTCTCATAGATATTCCTGAGTATACTTATCCGGAATCAGTAAAGAATTCGGTTCACAGAGATCCTATTAAACCGGAAGATCTTATGGTTGAGGCCAAGGGCGATAAAGCAAATGTAAACTGCATAGGACTTATTCTTGATCAGAACCTTACTGACTCATTTGTTGAAAACATGGATGTTAAAAACGGGTATGTATGTCCGGACGTTGAAAATGATATTCTTCCGATTGCAGTAGTAGGAAGACATGGTCAGGCTAACATAGGAAAGACATTTGTAAAAGGTTTCAAGATGAAGTGCGGTGCTTTTGCGGAAACAGTTTCTCATGATACTCACAACCTGATTGTAATGGGTACTAATTACGAAGATATGGCGGCTGCTGTGAACCATGTAATCAAAATGCAGGGTGGAGTTGCGGTTGTAAAGGATGGAGAAGTAATCGGTGAACTTCCGCTTAATATCGCAGGATTAATGACAGATGAATTTGATGCATTTTCACTTACAGAAAGGATGAACAGTCTCACTGCAATTGTAAACAAAGATCTGGAATGTGAGGCTCACGCTCCGTTTATGCATCTTGCATTTTTATCCCTGACGACATCGCCAAAGTGGAAGATAACAGATATGGGTGTTGTTGACGCGAATAATTACTGTGTAATACCAACCGTTGTGTAATATCGAAAGGATTAGTTATGGCAAAAAAAGAATTTGTGAATCCGAACAACAGTGTCGGACACATAGAAAAAAACGACATCAGACCGATTCCTCTCAATGAAAGAGAGGGCTCGCCAAAATCGCTGACGCCCATGTGGATAGGTTCAAACACAAACTACGTGGTATTCCTTAATGGAGTGCTTGTTGTATCCCTTGGTCTGTCGTTTGTTGAGTCAATATTGGCTGTACTAATAGGAAATCTTCTTGGATGTGCTGTTCTGGGAATGGCTTCTATCATGGGCCCGCGCACAGGAACCTCAGGAATTGCAACATCCAGGGCGCCATTTGGTGCTGCAGGTGCTTATATACCTATTATAGTAAGTACCATATCCGTACTGGGATGGTTCTCAATTAATTCAATTGTAGCAACTGAAGGATTGATGGAATTATTTAAGCTTAGCGGGCTCGGTGATATTCCGGGACTTCTCTGGATTTGTTTATTTGCCGTATTGGCATTGGAAATAATCCTTGCGCTGTACGGACATGCTACAATTCTGGCTGCGGAAAAATGGCTTGCTATAATACTGGCAGTAGTATTTATCGGAATGCTGTTCTTCGCTATTCCTATGATGGACTGGTCCTGGCCTAATACTGTTGATGTATCCCTTGGGACATCAAAACCGGGAATGTGGCTTGTTGCAATGGGTATTATTTTCTCATATCCTATTTCATGGACAAATTTCGCATCAGACTACAGCAGATATCTTCCTCCGGAAACCTCATGGAAGAAGATTGCAGTATGTGCAGGCGGTGGACAGTTTATAGCACTGACATTTGCAGAAATCGTTGGAGTACTTTTCGCAGTAGCTCTGGGCGGAAGCATGGATGATCCAATTTCCCAGCTGGCTGGAGTTCTCCCTACATGGTATCTTGTTCCGTTCCTCATCGTTGTTATGCTTGGCTGCGTTGCAACCAATGTTCCGAACGGATATACAGCGAGTCTCGGTCTGATTGCAATGCGACTGCCTCTGGACAGAGTAAAGTCAGTATTCGTGATTGCGGCATGTACTCTCGTATTCAGAATCGCAACACTGCTTTACGGTCAGTTCTTCGAACTTTATCAGTCATGGCTTACGTACATCATTATATGGTCGTGTCCATGGGTAGCAATAGTTGTTGTCGACTATTTCATGAGAAGAGGAAATTACGATGGACAGTCCCTTATGACATGGGGCAGCAAAGGAATATACTGGTATAAGGGAGGTATTTTCTGGGCAGGACTCATTGCGTGGATTGCAGGCGTTGTGATTTCAATTCTGTTTACAAATTCGACACTGTATGTAAGCCCTCTGGTAATGAACTTCCTCGGGGGAGCAGATATCAGCTTTGAGGTTGGATGTATTTCAGGTGGCTTAATCTACTGGCTCCTTGCCAGAAATCACCCTACTTTCAAGGAAGCCAGAAACTTAACTATTGAGTGATTGGCTATAAAATAGTAAAATGACTTTATCGTGAACGGTAGTTATTTATTGGACCATATTAACTGTTAATTTAAGATAACGTGCAGGTTTCTGCACGTTATCTTTAAAAGGTGGGATCGCAAATGATAAGAGTGTGTGGAGATAACATGTACCCTCCCTTTGAATATTATGATTCAGAGGGGGATGCGGTAGGCTTCAATATTGATCTTATTAGAGCTATTGACAGAAATACAGATACTTTTAATGGGGGAATTGAGATTGAGCTTATGCCTTGGCAGAACATTGAAGAGGCGATTGTTAATGGGAAGAAGGATGTTATTGAAGGAATATCGATAACGAAGCAGAGAGAAAAAAACCTGGTATTTTCTAATTCCATGTTCGAAGTATCACATAATATATATGTTCTTTCCGGAAACAGAGAAATATATACATACCGAGATCTTAAGGACAAGGTGATACTGGCGCAGAAGAATGATCCGATATGCGGGCTGAGGGCTGAGGATACGCTGATTAAGGATACTTTTTTCAAGCTGAAGCTTGTTAAGGATCTTGAGGAGGGCTTTGAAACACTCGCGAGGGGAGTGGGAGACGCAATAATAAGTCCTGAGCCGACGGCAGTATACTTTCAGGAAAAAATGGGTGACAGAATATCCGTAAGACCCGTAACAAGATTGTATTGGACGGATTATGCTATAGGTGTGAAAAAAGAAAATACTGAACTGATAGAGAAAATCAACAACGGATTGGAGATAATTTCAAAAATTGGTGAGTTAGAGCGGCTAAAAACCAAGTGGTTCGGCGACAGGTATAATTCAAAGGAAGCAGTTAAGAGTGAAATCAATACTGCAGGCGTTTGGGAGGTGGATTCAGAAGGAAACGTTCTGAAATGCTTTGACAGAGACAATCTGTTCGGAGATTGCGAAAACATATTTAATTTAAATGATGAAGGAATGACAAACAGCATAAGAAGCGTTTTTCTCTCATCAAAACCCAAAACCTACATATATAATGTACGTTCTGATGGATTTACCAGAGAATACTGCTGCGAAATACTTCCGTCATTCAGTGGTAAAAACGAAATTGCAGTGATAGTTGCAAGAAATCTGACCGAGGAAAAACGACAGAATTTATATTGGCTCAACAGAAAAAAAGTCAGGTTCATTGAGGAATTCGTAGGGCGTATGTTTGAAGTTATTAATGTACCTTTTACGACGATTAAGGCGTTTGTCGATCTTCTGCCGGAAAATATGGATAAAGAAGATTTTATTAATGAGTTTCAGAAGTATGTTCCTGATGCCATTGAAAAAATTAGTGATTTGGGAAAAGAAATGGTTCCTTTAGCAGAAAGCAATGAACGCGAAAAAATCGAATTACTTAGATCTATTAATTTGGCCGTTTCTGAAATTGAAAATGACGAAAACAGGCGGGTTAAATTCATTACAGAAATAGATGAAGAGATGTACGTCCTGTTTAATAAGAACAGTTTCCATAGTGTTCTGATTGAGCTTTTCAGAAACTGTATTGAAAGCAGCTGTAACACCGTAACAATCAGTTCAGAAGCATTCGAGAACAAAGTCAAACTGTCTGTAAGGGATGACGGATGCGGAATTAATGCCGAAATAATGGAGCATTTATTTGAACCGTTTTATTCCACAAAGGCAAAGCACTATGGACTCGGTCTGAGTGGAATATTCATGACTGTTCAGCGGAATATGGGGGAACTGCATGTGAGGCCTGATGTTGACAGCGGAACATGTATTGAATTGATATTAGAAGGAGGAATGTAAATTGGCAAGCATTGTAATAATGGACAGTGAACCTGCAATATGTTCATCCCTAAAGTTCGCATTGGCTCCTCTATACCACGTTGAAACGTTTAATGAAGGAAAAGGCCTTTTGCAATATTTGGAAAATAACCCGGTACATGCTGTGCTGCTGTCAAAGAATACGGACGACAGCGAGGTGTTCAATATTATGGACGAAATCAAGAAATTGGGTAACAGAGTACCGGTACTTGTGCTTTTGCCTGTCTCATCTTACGATGAGGAATCGAAATGCCTTCAGAAGGGGGCGTTCAGATGTATCAGGAAGCCGATAGATATTGAATCTATGAGGGAGATTCTAAGTCGTGCAGTCGAATTTGCGCAATTGAAAAACAGGGTTGATGTTCTGGATAAGACTATTAAAAGCGGATATGATTATTCGGGACTAATTGGGAAATCAAAGGAGTTCAAGAAGATAATCGATCTGATAGAAAAAGTCAAGGATGCAGACTCAAACGTTATGATTACGGGGGAATCCGGTACAGGTAAGGATCTTGTGGCCAGAGCGATTCATTTTAGAGGAAACAGAGCAAAGGAAAAGTTTGTGGCGATTAACTGTTCGGCTATACCGGCAAATCTTCTCGAAAGCGAATTGTTCGGCTATGAGAAGGGTGCATTTACAGGAGCGATGAGCTCGAAACAGGGATATTTTAAGGCGGCAGACAGAGGAACGATTTTTCTGGACGAAATAGGCGATATGGACGTGACTCTTCAATCGAAGATCTTGCGTGTTCTGGAAGAGAAAAAAGTATATCCGGTGGGTTCGGAAACCGGAATGCCAATCGATGTAAGAATAATCACAGCTACCAACATAGATGTAGAAAAGGCAATAAAGAAGAAAGAATTCCGTCTGGATTTGTACTATCGGCTAAACGTAATTCAGATTAATATGCCTCCACTCAGGCGCAGGAAAGAAGATATACCTCTGCTGGTGGAACATTTCATTGAGAAATACAGTAATGAACAGGGTAAGAAAATCGAAGGTATAACGAAATCAGCCATGGAACTTCTTCTCAGTAATGACTATGAGGGGAATGTAAGAGAACTGGAAAACACAATTGAGCGTGCGGTTCTGCTCTGCGAAAGCAGCAAGATAGATGCCGAGGATGTTGTGTTGAAGGAGCCTTTGAGGGTTGATGCTGTTACATCCCGGGATTCTGATGATTATATATGTGCGAAAATCGGCACACCCCTTAAAGAGATAGAAAGAATGGCTATTCTTAAAACATTACGCTATACAGGAGGTAATCAGACAAAGGCTGCGGGAATTCTGGGAGTAACAACAAGAACCTTGAGAAATAAACTGGCCTTATATAAGGAAGAAACACCAATTAACAGCAGCATAAATAAAGACAGAGACTGACGGAGGAAACAATGAAAACAGACATTCAGATTGCACAGGAAACAAAAATGAGACCCATTGTCGAGATAGCAGAAGCGGCAGGAGTCGATGAAAAGTATCTGGAACAGTATGGCAGATACAAGGCTAAGATTGACTATAATATTATGAAGGACGAAGGCTTTGGAAAGAACGGAAAGCTTGTTCTCGTAACAGCGATATCACCTACACCTGCTGGAGAGGGAAAGACAACTACGACCGTTGGTCTGGCAGACGCCATGAACAGACTGGGAAAGAGAACGATGGTTGCCCTGAGAGAACCGTCACTGGGTCCTGTGTTCGGAATAAAGGGAGGAGCGGCTGGCGGCGGATATGCTCAGGTTGTTCCAATGGAAGACATTAATCTTCACTTCACAGGTGACATTCATGCAATAGGAGCGGCAAATAATCTTCTGGCTGCACTGCTTGACAATCACATAAAGCAGGGCAATGCACTAAATGTGGATTTAGAAAGAATTACATGGAAACGCTGTGTTGACATGAATGACAGACAGCTTAGAGTAATAGAAGACGGTCTGGGCGGCAAGGCAAACGGCGTGCCGAGAAAGGACGGATTCGATATTACAGTCGCAAGTGAAATAATGGCGATACTGTGTCTTTCAAATGATATCAACGATCTTAAGTCCAGAATTTCGAGAATAGTTGTTGCATACAATACTGACGGAGAACCTGTAACTGCAGCGGATCTCAAGGCACAGGGCGCTTTGGCTGCACTTCTTAAGGATGCACTGAAACCGAATCTGGTTCAGACACTTGAAGGAACACCGGCATTTATTCACGGCGGGCCTTTCGCGAACATAGCCCACGGCTGTAATTCGGTAATGGCAACTAAAATGGCACTTGGCCTTTCGGAATACACAATCACCGAGGCGGGGTTCGGTGCAGATCTTGGAGCTGAGAAATTCGTGGACATCAAATGCAGAATGGCAGGAGTAAGACCTTCAGCAGTGGTGGTTGTTGCTACAGTAAGGGCTCTCAAGCATCACGGAGGCGTGGCAAAGGATATGCTTTCAGAAGAAAACTTAGAGGCTCTTGAAGCGGGAATCCCGAATCTTATGCGTCATGTTGAAAACATCACAACAGTATACAATCTTCCTGTAGTTGTGGCAATCAACAGGTTCCCGCAGGATACTGAAGGGGAACTTCAGCTAATAGAACAGAAATGCAATGAGCTGGGAGTAAATGTTAAGCTGTCTGAAGTATGGGCTAAGGGAAGCGAAGGCGGAATGGCTCTGGCCGAAGAGGTTGTACGCCTTTGCGATAACAATGAAAAGGGCGAAATGACTTTCTGTTATGATGTCTCTGAAACTATAGAAGAGAAAATCAATGACATAGCACGCAGAATATACAGAGCAGAAAATGTTGAATTCACACCTGAAGCGGCTGAGAAGATGCAAAAGCTCCAGGAACTGGGATTCGGCGGGCTTCCTATCTGCATTGCCAAGACTCAGTACAGCTTCAGTGACAACGAGAAACTTCTCGGTGCGCCTGAAGGGTTTAACCTGACTGTAAGAGATATGAAGGTTTCTGCCGGCGCCGGCTTCGTTGTGGCACTGACGGGAAAGATTATGACAATGCCGGGGCTTCCTAAGATACCTGCTGCAGAAAGCATAGATGTTGACGAAACAGGTAAAATCACAGGACTGTTTTAGGAGTTTTAAAATGGAAAGCAAGGAATATATGGATTTGAGCTGTAACGATTTCATCGATGTCGTTGCAGGAGAGGCTCCGATCCCCGGGGGAGGCAGTGTTGCAGGGCTTGTAGGCGCTCTTGGTGCCGCCCTTGGAAACATGGTAGCTTCTCTTACAGTTGGAAAGAAGAAATACGCTTCCGTAGAGGAAGAAATGCAGGAATATATAATCGAGATTCGTTCAATCCAGCAAAATCTCAAGGAGCTTGTTCAGGCTGACATTGAGAGCTTCGAACCTCTTTCAAAGCTGTATAAGGTGAAGCCCAAAACCGATGAGGAAAAAAGAAAGCACGAGAGGCAGATGGAAAACGCATTGTATGAAGCCTGCCAGGTGCCAATGGAAATAATATCTCAGTGCGGAAGGGCAATAGAGCTGGCAGGAGAATTTGCAAAAAAAGGAAACAGAATAGCAATCAGTGATGCTGCATCAAGCGCAGTGTTGTGCAAGGCAGCGATGAAAGCCGCAAGCCTTAATATTTACATTAATACAAGCATGATGAAGGATAAGGACACTGCGGACAGATTAAACAGCAAATGTGCTCAGCATATTGTGTATTACGGTGCCGAGGCAGACTATGTTTTCGGTTATACTGCGAATCGACTTATGACAACAACAATTTGAAACGCGGATAGAAGAGGGATAGCCGGATTTCGTTATTTCATGACCCTTCGGGCTGTATGACGGCGGCGAGAGTTAACCCTTTGAAAAAACAGACGCCGGAAAAGGTTCCCTTTTCCGGCGATTTATTATGCATAATCCGCAGCTTTCCGCGTTACCGCCTGGCTGCAAGGGTTATCTGAGTCTGTATGCTTTGCCTGATGACCAAGGTCCGTATATTCTCTTGCCGTTCACCGTCTTGTAAGCTCTAACCTTATAGTAATACTTTTTGTATCTCGGTGTTTTAATCTTTGTGGATTTATAGTTCTTGCTTACTCGCTTAACGATTTTGAAGTTCTTGGTACTGGACTTGGATCTTGCTATCTGGTATCCGCTTTCGCCTGGAATGTTGTTCCATGAAACTCTAACGTATGAGCGTGATGATTTCTTAACACCCGGCTTCTTAAGCTTTTTCAGTGTATAGACATAATCGGATGATTTGCCGTTCTTGGTCCTGTATTTCTGATCACCGATATTCATGTACGGATATACAGCGAATTTGTATTTCGCGCCGTCAGCCAGCTTGGCTTTGCTGTATGAAAGTGAAGTTGTGGTGCCCAGCTGCTGGTAGTTTTTCCATGTTGATTTCTTGTAATATACATAATATCCATCTGCACCGGCAAC
>JALFKB010000122.1 GCA_022775805.1 Clostridiales bacterium | reverse complement strand
GCACCTGTACCCGGAAGAGGTACGGCCACCAGCAGGAACAGACCGAACATCTCGTATTTCACCAGCTTATCCCCGGCCTTTTCTGCCTTTGCTTCAAGTCTTGTGGCAAGGCGGTCGAATCTGTCGAATCTGTGCATCCATTCCAGAATCTTCCTGATGAGAAGAAGGATGAATGGCACAGGCACCATGTTTCCCAGTATGCTGACTATAAGTGCTGTAACAGGAGTGAGCCCCATGCCTACGCCGATGGGAAGAGCCCCTCTCAATTCTATAACCGGCACCATGGATATGAAAAAGGTGCACAGTATTTTTCCTAAATATGTAGATGTTAACCAGGTAATCATAGGTGGATTATAACACAAATATCCCGGATAAACTAATAACAAATGAATTATTATTTATACTAATATGCAATAAAATCAGAATATTCTTGCCATATTGACGAGAAATAATTGAGGAATGTTTCCTAAGGGATTATAATCCTTTTAGCAGAGTTATCTTTTTACTAGAAGGAGAGGTGAATTATGACTAAGAAGAAATGGAGCAGGTTTCTTGTGGCGCTTCTGGTTCTGACAATGTCGGTATGGACACTGGCAGGCTGCGGCGGAAGCGGTGAAGAAGAAACTGCGACGGATGACGGCACATATTCTGCATCTGAGGTGACATCGGATATGTCCATGGCTGAGGAAGTTCAGGCATATTATGACGCTGTAGATATGGACTATGCGCTGAAACAGACAAAGAAGCTGGCATATAGCTGGGAAGAATTCGGAGAATACATGGGCTGGAGATCAGCCGGTTCCGATGCTGAACACAAGTGTGCCGACTATCTGGCAGGGGAAATGGAGAAGTTAGGTCTGGATGATGTGGAGAAGGTAGGAACATCCTGCGATCTGTTCCAGTTCAACAACTCATCCCTTAAGATTGAAGGCTCCAAGGTTGATTTCAAAGGCGGAACGATTGAGGATGTTGAGGCAGGAACAAATGGACCGGCATCCTATCAGGTTGACGGAACAGACGGCGACCTCACTGCTGAAATCGTAGACTGCGGAACAGGATTTGAAGCCGACTACGAGGGCAAGGACGTGGAAGGAAAGATAGCTCTTGTTCTGGTGGATCAGGGAAACGAATCATGGATTGACGGATATATGTATGAAGCCAAGAATCATGGAGCAGCAGCTCTGCTTACATATTCAGCAATCAATGAGGACGGTTCAGGCTACGGACAGGCCGGCACAGATACAACAAATGTTCAGGACGTTTGTGCAGGAAACATCATACCGTCGGCAGCAATCAGCAACGACCAGGCACAGAAGGTTCTGAAGGCAATCAAGAACGGTCACAATACTGCAACGCTGAACATCGATGCAGTAATGGACGAGGATGCAGGAACCACGTATAATGTTATTGGTAAGATTCCTGGAAAGAACCACGATCAGAAGATTATCGTTTCCGGACACTATGATAAGTACTGGTACGGATTCCAGGATGACTGCGCAGCAATAGGCCTTGTTCTGGCTACTGCAAAGGCAATGAAGGAGTCAGGATATGAACCTGAGAACGACATCTACTTCGTTTGTCACGGCGCAGAGGAGTGGGGTGTATCAGATTCCATGTATGACTGGACTACAGGCGCATGGGGAATGGTAAACGAACACAACATGGCAGACGGCTGCATAGCAATGATCAACTTCGAGCTTCCTGCCGTAGATCTTGAAAGCAACAACAAGATTGCATCTGTTCCGGAGTTCAACGGACTTGTTGCGGATATTTTTGATGCAGGACTCCTTGTTACAGCAGGAGACAGAAAGTACGATATGGATTCTCCGCTTGTAACCACCATGGAGGACGGAATTACATACAGAGAGTACGGAACTCCGTATGTTCTGAACGGATTTGAAGGCGAATCCTTCATGTGCGACAATTACCACACCTACAAGGATAATGAGGATACATACAACGGAGATGTATTCCAGACAAACATCAACTTCGCAGGAGCATATGCGATTTACATTGATACCCTTCCGGCTCTGCCGCTTGACATAGCAGCTTCAGCCAAGATGCTCAAGGAAGACTTCAATGCTGACATAGCCAAGGAAGCAGGAGTGGACACAGAAGAATACCTTGCAGCTGTTAAGGATTTAAATAAGGCAGGAAAGGATCTCAATGCCAAGATTGCCAAGTGCAACGAAGATTACGAAGCGGCTGCAGCAGAGGGTGATGAAGAGACAATGGCATCACTGAGAGAAGAGGGTGCCGCTCTGAATGAAAAATCACTGGCTGCATTCAAGATGGTAAACGAGAAGTTCCTTAAGGTTACAGACTTTACTGCCGACTACGGACATACTCCTGAAAACGCAAATATTGAACTTCTGGATGGAGTAATTGCAGGTCTCGAAAAGGGCGAAGTATGGGCTGAGGATGGCGAGTCAGGTGCAGGAGACTGCGCATGGCAGCTTAACAGAGTAATAGAATATAATTACATGATTTTCAGCATGGAAACCGGAGACAGAGAGACTGATGCTCACTCCATGGAATACTATGCAGACAAGAATCAGGCTCAGTGGGGATGGAATCACATGTTCACTCTTGTGGATACCGGAGAGGCATCATATGAACTGACACGTGCTGAGACCATCGACGACATTGAGGATGTTGACGCAATGATCAATGTTTACAAAGAAGCCAGAACTGCTACCCTTGAGGCAATTGCCAAGCTCAGCGCTCAGGAGGTAACAGACATGAAGGCAATAACAGAAATTCTCAAGTAACATCGGAACCACATATGGCACATGGGCATAACGTATAAAACATGGACAACATACAACTCAGCGAAGACGGCTGCCGGGTTATCATTTTGGATCAGAGCCTGCTGCCGGGAGAAGAAAAATACATAGAGCTTGAAACTCCGGAGGAGATGCACGAGGCAATCCTCAAGCTCAGGGTTCGGGGCGCACCGGCGATTGGAATATTTGCAGGCTATGCCATGGCGGCCCTTGCCAGCCAGATGCTTAGGCCGAAGGCCATTTCCAGCTGCTGCGGTGCATCGATTCCATCCGATGATGTTTTCATGCAGACCATGAGGGAGAAGGGTGACTACCTGAAATCCTCAAGGCCCACTGCTGTGAATCTGGCATGGGCGGTGGACAGGGTCATGCATGCCGCCAGAACAGAGATGTTCAGGGCAAGGCAGAAGGACCCGGGCAGGATTAATGCAAATGCGGGGCTGCGCCGGCTGGCGGATGCTGTACGCAGAGAGGCTCTGGCAATTCACCGTGAGGATAAGGAAATGTGCAGAGCCATTGCAGAATACGGCCTTAGCCTTGTGAAGGATGGGGACGGCATTCTCACCCACTGCAATGCAGGTCCTCTGGCAACCTCTGAGTACGGAACTGCCCTTGGACCCATACTGCTGGGTCGGGAGAAGGGCATTAACCTCAAGGTGTTTGCCGACGAGACAAGACCTCTTCTTCAGGGGGCAAGGCTCACGTCATATGAGCTTCAGAAGGCAGGCGTGGATGTAACGCTGATTTGCGATAACATGGCATCCACCGTAATGAAAAACGGCTGGATACAGGCGGTGTTTGTAGGCTGCGACAGAGTTGCGGCAAACGGTGATACGGCAAACAAGATCGGAACCTCGGGAGTTGCTGTGCTCGCAGCACATTACGGAATACCATTTTATGTGCTGGGGCCATCCTCAACGATAGATACCGCCTGCGCAACAGGTGAGGATATTCCAATCGAGGAAAGAAACCCTGAGGAAATCCGGGAGAAATTCTACGAGAAGCCCATGGCACCAGAGGGGGTGAAGTGCTATAATCCCGCCTTTGATGTTACAGATCACAGTCTCATTACAGGAATAATAACCGAGAAGGGCATATTCACACCGCCCTATAATTTCTCTGACCTGTGATTATTCCGGGAGCCGGCAGCGGCACGGAAACAATAGAGCATTTTAATAAGGAGCTGAGGGCAGGCGTTTAGCAACGCCTGCCCTCAGCTCCTTTGTCCATCCCGACCCTCAGTTCTTCAGTCCATGCCGGCCCTCAGTTCTTCGGTCCCGGTGCTGTCTGTTATCTGTGGTGCAGTGCAATGGAAATGGGAAACAGGGCATAGGGCATAGGGCATGTTGAAGCAATAGCATTTTCCTCATATTTGCTTCAACATGCACAGTATTTTTAGGTAAAAAAGTGCTGTTTTAAGGGGTTGATTTGAAGCATTCGTAATCTCATGTAATTTGCTTCAACAAAAATCAAAAATTGTTGAAGCAATTTCTTGTCACGAAAAATATTTACAACAATTGGTAAATTTTAGGCGATAAAATCGGGGTCTGAAAGGCTTCGATTGAAGCAATTCCTGATTTCATATGATTTTTTCAACATACCACTCCTGCGCCGGCTTGTATTGACAAAATATGGAAATGGCGATAAAATATTTACAGAAATTACCAATTTCAGCAGGCGCATCAAGCATCAAGCACCAAGCGCGAGGGGGTATGAAATGGATAACATATCAATTGCCATTGTTTCAGATGATGCAGAATACAACAGAGCACTGTCCAGGTCTCTAATATCAGTCTCCAGAGATCTGTCGGTTACAGCCTTTGGAAGCATGCAGTTCGTGAGCAACTGGAACAGGCACAGGGGAAGAAAACCCTACTATGAAACATTTGATATTGTACTGTGGGCGGGAGAGGAAATCAGAGATGCTTATGGAGATAACATTCTGTTTCTGACAGACAGGGAATCCGATGAGGAAATCGACTACACAAACAACAGGTTTTCACTTTACAAATACCGCAGCGGGAGAAGCATTGCAAAGGCAATATTCGACATATACAGTCATCTTTTCGGAGGAAGGGTTCTGAAAATGAAGGATAAAGACATGCGCATCGTTGCCTTTGCATCCTTCATTGGAGGAAGCGGCTGTACCACAGCAGCCATGGCTGCGGCCAGGGAGCTCTGCAGGTTCCGGAGCAGGAGAGTTCTGTACCTGTCACTGGAGGATGTGGAATCCACAGAAGATTACTTCACGGAGATGCAGGACAGGGGGAGTATTGGGGAATATCTGTATAGACTCCTGGGGGACAGATCCGCATTGCCAGGAAACCGGGAGGGGGTGCCGATTCTTGATGGGTTTCTGATCAAGGACAAGTTCGGGCTGGAGGCATTCAGACCTACCGGAGCAGGGAATCCTCTGAGAGAACTGGAGGAGGAAGAGATGGACTGCTTTCTCGGAGCAGTAACGGGCTGCGGCCGGTTTGATACCATAATAATCGACATGGGCAGCTGCATAACCGGCGCCGGAATTAGGGCAATGGAGGAGGCTGACAGTATCTGCATAGTGGAAACGCCGGGAAGCAGCGGTACCCGCAGAGAAAAATACAAAAGCAGGCTGGCAGGGATGCCGGATTTCGAGGCGAAAACTGTAGAGGTTGTCAACATGTGGGAAGGAAGCGGGACCGGGGAAAATGCCAACAGCATCTGCATAAGGAGAGCAGCGGGAGAAGCAGGCAGAAGAGAAGAAATACTCCTGGAAGGAACAATCCAGAAGGACATAGAAGGACTGGTTGATTTACTTTTGGCAAGGTAAAGGCCAAGGGGCTTCCTGATGGCCTTTCTGTGACAGTGACGGCAGTTTTGTGTTATAATGTTGCAGAAAGGAGATTGTCAATGCATCTGGATGCACTTGTGGCCGATCTGGCGCTGATACTTGCTGCCAGCGGAGTTGTAACGTTAATATTCAGAAAACTGAAGCAGCCGGTTGTGCTTGGCTATATCGTTGCCGGATTTCTGATCAGCCCTAATTTCGAATATCTGCCGACCATTGTGGATCATGCGGATATTGTAACCTGGGCAGATATCGGCATTATCTTCCTGATGTTCGGTCTCGGTCTCGACTTCAGCTTCAAGAAGCTGGCCACTGTCGGCGGCAGTGCTTTCACAATAGCCATTACAGTGATGACAATGATGATTCTGACAGGAGCCGGAGTGGGAACGCTCATGGGATGGAGCAGGATGGACTGCATCTTCCTGGGGGGAATGATTTCAATGTCATCCACCATGATTATTCTCAAATCCTATGATGAGTACAACCTGAAGAGGGAGAAGTTCGCTCAGCTTGTTCTGGGAGCCCTGGTAATCGAGGACATCGCCGGAATATTCATGATGGTTGTGCTTTCTACTATTTCCGTGGGACAGAACGTATCCGGAGCAGTGCTGGCAGGGCAGATTATGCTGATGCTGCTCTTTCTTGTGGTGCTGGTTCTCATCGGAATCTATCTCGTGCCTTCGGTTCTGCGAAGGGTTGCGGGACTTCTCAATGACGAAACAGTTCTCATTCTGTCCATAGCACTTTGTCTTGTTATGGTGGTTGTTGCCAACCTGATAGGTTTTTCATCGGCTCTGGGAGCATTCCTTGCGGGCTCAATTCTGGCGGGAACCGTTCAGTCAGACAGGATAAAATATCTTATTAAACCGGTAAGAGATCTTTTCGGAGCGATTTTCTTCGTTTCTGTAGGAATGATGATAGTTCCGGAGATGCTCTCGAAATACATATTGCAGATTGTCATTCTGAGCGTAGTGGTAATACTGGGTCAGATGCTGTTTTCAACGGCGGGAATACTACTGTCGGGTCAGTCACTCCATACGGCGGTGAGAGGCGGATTCAGCCTGGTTCAGATTGGTGAGTTCTCATTCATCGTTGCAACTCTGGGAATGAACCTTGGGGTCATCAGCGACCATCTGTATCCTATAATAGTCTGCGTATCGGTAATCACTTCATTCCTGACACCGGTGTTTATCAAAAACTCCGAAAGGGTGTACGGCTTCATTAACAGCAGACTCCCTGACAGAATAAGAATCATGCTGAGGCGCAACACCTCAGAGAATCAGAACAGGAACGCCATGGATCCGGACTGGAACCAGTACATGAAGATGGTGGCGGTGAGAACCCTGGCAGGCTCGGCGGTTCTGTTCATAATATACCGGCTGGGAACAATGTATCTGGCGCCTGTTATGGTTGATGCAGTGAATTCAACCCAGCTGGGAAACATAATTGCTGCGGGAATAACGCTGCTGTTCATGATTCCGTTCTTCAATATAATGCACGAGTCGAATGAACCAATCTTTGTGAAGCTCTGGGTAAAGCACAGAGCCAACAGATTCCCGCTGCTTACAATGAAGGCGCTGCGGGCGCTGATTGCCGCATGCTTCATGGCTCTTGTTCTGCGAAAAATCTTTCATATTCCGTTCATTCTCCTGGTTGTTCTGGCGGCGATTCCAATCATACTTATCATCAGATCCACCTGGCTGAACGGTGTTACCATAAGCATGGAGAAGCGATTTGCGGCAAACTTCGCGGAGCGAACCCTGAACAAGGAGAGGGAAGACAGAAAAAAGGGCAAGGATTTCAGATGGCTCAACGAGTCGCTCTACGTAATCGAGTTCAGAATAACGGATCCCGAATTCTGCAAGACCATAGTGGACTTCACGGGAAAGCGGGGATTTGTGGTTACAATAATACGCATCATCCGTGAAAACGAGTACATAAACATGCCTTCGGCGGAAACGGAAATCCGGTACGGCGATGTGCTTCAGATGCTGGGAACCTGGGACGAGGTTGACGCCTGCACGATTCTTCTGGAGAAGAACCACTCCATCGAGTATACCGAGTCCGATGACCGTGTTCTGAAGGACTTCATGTACGGACAGCGGTTTTCAGGAGTTCCCGAGGAGGGTGAACTTGTATGTATACCGATAAAGCTTGAGGCAAACTCGCCATTCATACGCAAAAGCATACGAAACTGCGGAATAAGACAGAGATTCGAAGCTACTATTATCGGAATAGAACGGGGAGTACTGCCGATTGTCAGCCCGGGAATAGATACAGTCCTCAGGAAGGACGATATCATATGGCTCATAGGCGGAAGGCGTATGGTTGACAAGCTTATCAGAGGCGGAATGATGGATATAAGCAAGCAAAAGAAGAAGGAGCATTTCATATGAAGATAATGGTCAGCGCTTGTCTTTTGGGAGACAATGTGAAATACAACGGAGGAAACAACAGACACGAGAAGGTGCTGGAGTATATTAAGGGGCATGAGGTGGTGCCTGTATGTCCTGAGATGCTGGGAGGCCTGCCGGTGCCGAGAGCTCCGGGAGAGATTCAGGATGGTATCGTAAGAAACGAAGACGGAACATCTGTGGATTATGAGTACAGAACAGGAGCGGCTCAGGCTCTGGAAATCGCCGAAAGTGAAAGAATAGACATGGCTATACTCCAGTCTAGAAGTCCTTCCTGCGGCGTGAATCAGATATACGACGGAAGCTTCACAGGCAGAAAAATCAAGGGAATGGGAGTATTCGCGCGCCTTTTGTCGGAGAAAGGATACAAGGTTGTGGATGCTGAAGATATATAATGATAATATTTTAACAAAGTATTAGGCGCCAGGAGCCCATGCAATTCCGGTTTTTACCCAAAAAGAGGAAAAAAGCCGGTTCTATACTGGACTGAAAAAAAGACAGCACAATATGTATAAATGTGTTGACTCCAACGGTTTAAGTGTTACAATGTAAGGGTGCCGGGGCTTGGCTAACAAAAAGTTATTTATTTAACAAACTATTTGGGGTCGAGCAGGCGCATATATTTTGTTTTAATGTGTATACAAAATACAAACTACATTTCATGGAGGTACTAAGAATGACTATGGAATCAGCAAAGCGAATTCTTGCGCTGCTGCCAGGTGTTGACTGCGGCGGATTCGGTGGATGCGGATGTCCTACATGCGAAGCCTGTGCTCAGGCGATCGCTGAAGGTGCTCCGATTACACTCTGTCCGGCAGCTGATACCGAAACAGTAGCAAAGATCGCGGAAATCATGGGCGTTGAACCTGTAGAGGTAGAAGCAAAGGTTGCTTATATCAAATGTGCAGGCTGCTCAGCAGGCAAAGACAGATTCAAGGCAGAGGGAGCAACAAGCTGCGATGCTGCAAGAAAAGCTGGTTTTGCAAAGGGCGAATGCCGCTACGGCTGCATGGGCCTGGGAACATGTATCGAGAGATGCAAGTTCGATGCTATGTCACTGGTTGATGGCGAAATCGTTATTGACAGAGAGAAGTGTTCAGGATGTGAAGCATGTCTGAGCGGGTGTATCCAGGAAATCATCGAGATGGTTCCTGCAGATGCAACGAACTTCATTCCTTGTTCATCAAAGGCAGACGAGAAGGAAACACTGGCTGTCTGCGGATACGGCTGCATCGGCTGTGCCGACTGTGCGCTGGCATGTCCTAAGGATGCAATCGAAATGGTTCAGGGAGACAAGGTTGACGGAAGATTTGCAAGAATCAACTACGACAAGTGTGAAGGCTGTGTAACATGTACAGTCAAGTGCAGAAAGAAGATTATCGTTGATACTCTTCACGACCTTACTGAAGTCAAGGAAACTGTTGCACTGGTAAGATGCAGCGGCGGAAGCATCGGACATCAGAAACTTCAGCAGGCAGGATACGAAAGCTGCGGAGAAATAGTTGATTCCAAGGTTGATTTGGACGGCATGGACGTTTGTGAATACGGATGTCTGGGATTCGGAGACTGCGTGAAGGCATGCAGATACGACGCCATCAAGAACGAGTTTGGAATCGCCAAGGTGGATCCTGAGAAGTGCGTAGGCTGCGGAGACTGCTCCAGAGCATGCCCTAAGGGCAAGATTCAGATGGTTCCTTACATCGGCGTTAAGCAGGCAGCCTGCGAATCAGAGGCAGAGCCTGAAAGAAGAATGGAAGTCTGCTACATGGGCTGCATCGGCTGCGGAGACTGTGCGGACAACTGTCCTAATGACGCAATCGAGATGGTGGACGGACACCCTGAAATCGACCACGAGAAGTGCCTGAACTGCGGCGTATGCAAGTACGTTTGCTCAAGAGGCCTTATCGTTGAAAGAGAAGTACCTGAATACAATTACCTCCAGCGTGAGGCAATGGGAATAGAAAACTAGGATGAAAGGAGAGAAAAACATGAGATCCAGAAAAACAATGGACGGCAATACAGCTGCTGCACATGTTGCATATGCATTCTCAGAAGTAGCAGCAATCTATCCTATCACTCCATCATCCGTAATGGCTGAAAATGTTGACGCATGGGCGGCAGTGAATAGGAAGAACATTTTTGGTGAAGAAGTTAAAGTAGTAGAACTGGAATCAGAAGGCGGCGCTGCAGGTGCTGTACACGGAGCTGTTTCAGCAGGTGCGCTGACATCAACATTTACCGCATCACAGGGATTGCTTCTGATGATTCCTAACATGTACAAGCTGGCAGCAGAAGAAACACCTACAGTTATTCATGTTGCTGCAAGAGCCATTTCAACTCACGCTCTGAACATCTTCGGAGATCATTCAGACGTTATGGCCTGCAGACAGACAGGTTTCGCAATGCTGTCATCAAGAAGCCCTCAGGAAGTAATGGACCTGGCTGCTGTAGCTCATCTGGCTGCAATCGAAGGAAAGGTTCCTGTACTTCACTTCTTCGACGGCTTCAGAACATCCCACGAACAGCAGAAGATCTACACATGGGATTACGAGGATCTGAAGGACATGTGCGACATGGATGCAGTTAAGAGGTTCAAGGCAAACGCTCTTAACCCTAACCATCCACACGCAATAGGTTCGGCAGAACAGCCTGAAACCTTCTTCCAGCACAGAGAAGCATGCAACAAGAACTACGAAGAACAGATCGATGTAATCATTGACTGCATGAACCGTGTAAGCGAGAGAGTTGAAAGAGAAAAGCCTTACAAGCCTTATGAGTACTACGGAGATCCTGCTGCTGAAGAAATCATGATAGCAATGGGCTCAGTATGTGACTGCGCAGAGGAGGTTGTTGACTACCTGAATGCAAAGGGCAAGAAGGTTGGCGTGCTGTCAGTAAGACTGTACAGACCGTTCTCAGCCAAGCACTTTGTGGCAGAAATACCTTCAACAGTAAAGAAAATCGCTGTACTTGACAGAACCAAGGAACCTGGTTCCCTGGGCGAACCTCTCTACCTGGATGTTGTTGCAGCACTCAAGGGAACTGAATTTGAAGACAGATTCGTTGCCAGAGGAAGATACGGACTGGGTTCAAAGGACGTTCAGCCGGGAGATATCCTCGCTGTATTCGAGAACCTCTGGTCAGCTTCATCAAAGGAAGAGTTCACTCTGTCAATCGAAGACGACGTAACAAACCTTTCAATCAAGGGAAGCGAGAATCCTGACGTTGCTCCTAAGAGCGTTGTTGCATGCAAGTTCTGGGGACTTGGTGCTGACGGAACTGTAGGCGCCAACAAGAACAGCGTTAAGATTATCGGAGACAACACTGACAAGTATGCACAGGCTTACTTCCAGTATGACTCAAAGAAGTCAGGCGGTGTTACAATCTCCCACCTGAGATTCGGAGACGAACCGATCAGATCAACATATTACGTTAAGCAGGCTGACTTCGTAGCATGTCACAAGGCTGCATATCTTAACAGATACTACATGGTAGAGGATGTTAAGAAGGGGGGCACATTCCTGCTGAACTGTCCATGGAGCGACGCAGAACTGGATGAAAAGCTCCCTGGAAACGTTAAGAAATACATTGCAGAGAACGACATACAGTTCTACACCTGCGATGCTGTAACCATTGCCAAGGATTTGGGCCTGGGAAGCAGAACAAATTCAGTTCTTCAGGCTGCATTCTTCAAGCTGGCAAACATCCTGCCTATCGATGAGGCTGTAGGATACATGAAGGAAGCCATCAAGAAGACTTACGGCCGCAAGGGACAGAACATCGTAGACATGAACTGCGCTGCAGTAGACGCAGGCGTTAACAGCGTTCACAAGGTTGAAGTACCTGAAAGCTGGAAGAACGCAGAAGGCGACATCACCAAGACTGTGGCAGAGGGTCGCGACAAGCTGCACACAGACTACATCAACAATATCCTCAAGCCTACAAACGGCATGTACGGGGACGACGTTCCTGTATCAGCATTTGACGGCCTGGCAAACGGAATGGTTCCGGCAGGAACTGCCGCATTCGAGAAGAGAGGAATTGCAATCGATATTCCTAAGTGGGATGCATCAAAGTGCATGCAGTGTAACTGGTGTTCATATGTATGTCCTCACGCAGTAATCAGACCGTTTGTTATGGACGCTGAGGAAGCTGCAGGCTTCCAGGGAATCAAGGTTCCGTTCAAGGACGATTCTGACAAGTTCTTCTCAATCGGAATCAGTGCATATGACTGTACCGGATGCGGATCCTGCGCAGACGTATGTCCTGCCAGAGTCAAGGCTCTTGAGATGGTTGACGGAGAAACAAATCAGGATGCTGCTCAGGCCGACTTCGATTATCTCTTCAAGGAAGTCGGAACAAAGAAGGAGCTGGGAAGCGATGAAAACGTTAGAAAATCACAGTTCCTGCAGCCGCTGCTGGAGTTCTCCGGAGCATGTCCGGGATGCGGAGAAACACCATATGCCAAGCTGGTTACACAGCTCTTCGGTGACAGAATGTTCATTGCCAACGCAACCGGATGTTCATCAATATGGGGACTGTCTGCACCGGCATCACCTTACACAGTAAACGCTGAGGGCAAGGGTCCTGCATGGGGTAACTCACTCTTCGAGGACAATGCCGAATTCGGATACGGCATGGCAATCGCCATGAAGGCAAGAAGAGCCGAAATGCAGCACGTTGTAGAGAGACTGGCTGAAAGACCTGAAGCGGCAGAGGCTGCAAAGGCATGGCTGGACAACATGGAATGCGCAGACTGCGCAGGCAGAATGGGAGATGCTCTCGTTGCTGTATGTGAGAAGCTGGATGACGAAGACGCAAGATACGTTGTAGAGAACAAGGACATGCTTCCTAAGCCTTCAATGTGGATCTTCGGCGGTGACGGATGGGCATATGACATCGGTTACGGCGGACTGGACCACGTTCTGGCATCGGGAGAAAACGTAAACGTTCTGGTATTCGATACAGAGGTATATTCAAACACAGGCGGACAGTCATCAAAGTCAACTCCAATCGGAGCAGTTGCACAGTTTGCTGCAGCAGGTAAGGCTGTAACAAAGAAGAATCTGGCACAGATTGCCATAGCATACGGCTATGTATACGTTGCTCAGGTTGCTATGGGTGCAAACCCTGCACAGACACTGAAGGCAATCAAGGAAGCAGAAGCTTACGACGGACCTTCACTGATTATCTGCTACGCTCCATGTATCAACCACGGAGTTAAGAAGGGCATGAACAAGGCAATGCTTGAAATGAAGGAAGCAGTAAGAGCCGGATACTGGAACCTGCTGAGATACAACCCTGCAGCAGTTGTGGAAAAGAAGAATCCGCTGTCAGTTGACAGTGCTCCTCCAACAGAAAGCTATGAAGACTTCCTGATGGGCGAAGTAAGATACAACTCACTGAAGCTTAAGGATCCTGAAAGAGCAGACAGACTGTTCACCGAGGCAGAGGCATTTGCCAAGGAAAGATACAGAAAGCTTCTCAATCAGAAGAAGAGCCTGGAGCAGAACTAGAGGAAAGGAGTAGATACAATGTTCAAAGTAGTTAAAAGAAGACAGTTAAACGAAAACATGTTTTGGCTTGTAATTGAAGCTCCTCTCGTAGCTCGCAAGGCAAAACCGGGACAGTTTGTAATTCTCATTACAGACGAATACGGCGAAAGAATTCCTCTTACAATGGCAGGACACGACTCAGAAGCGGGAACAATCGATCTGATTTTCGCAGCCGTTGGAAGAACCACAATGCTTATGGCACAGCTGCAGGAGGGCGATTACCTGATGGATGTTGTGGGACCTCTCGGCAAGCCGACAGAAATGGACGGACTGAAGAGAGTCTGTGTTGTAGGCGGCGGTACAGGTAATGCTCTGGCATACCCTCTGGCATGCGGAATGCACGATCACGGCGTTGAAGTTGACATGATCTGCGGATACAAGAGCAAGGATCTGGTAATTCTGGAGGATGAATTCAGAGCCGGAGTTGATAACCTTTACATGATGACAGACGACGGTTCATACGGTGAAAAGGGCTTCACAACAGACAAGCTCAAGGAGCTGATTGAATCGGGAAGAGAATACGATGAAATCGTTGCAGTAGGACCTCCAATGATGATGAAGTTCACCTGCAAGATGGCATCAGATTACGGAATTCACTCAATCGCATCACTGACAGCTTACATGATTGACGGTACAGGAATGTGCGGCGGCTGCAGATGCAAGATTGGCGGAGAAGACAAGTTCGTATGCGTTGACGGACCTGAATTCGACGGCGCCCTGGTTGACTGGGATGACCTTATCAAGAGATCAGCCTATTACAGAGAACAGGAAGCTGAAGACAGAGCTCACGTATGCAGATTAACAGGAGGTGTTCGTTACAATGATTAATTTAGTAAAGAATCAGAATCCAATGCCGGAACAGGCACCGGATGTTAGAAACAAAAACTTCCTGGAAGTAGCAGAAGGATACACTGAACAGATGGCAATAAACGAGGCAATGAGATGTCTCAAGTGCCGCAAGAGACCTTGCGTGTCAGGCTGTCCTGTAAATATCAAGATTCCTGATTTCATCGCACAGGTTGCAATCGGCGAATTCGAAGAAGCATACAGAATCATTTCAGAGGACTCATCACTTCCTGCAATCTGCGGAAGAGTATGCCCTCAGGAAAACCAGTGTCAGGGCGAATGTGTTCGCTGCGCCAAGGGTGAACCTGTTGCCATCGGAAGACTGGAAAGATTCGTAGCTGACTGGCATGCAGCAAACTACGGTGATGAGGAAATCAAGCCTGTTGACTCAAACGGTCATAAGGTTGCAATCATCGGCGCAGGGCCTGCAGGACTGGCATGCGCAGGAGATCTTGTTAACAAGGGATACGAGGTAACAGTATTTGAAGCTCTCCACAAGACAGGAGGCGTACTGGTTTACGGAATTCCGCAGTTCAGACTTCCTAAGGAAATCGTAGCTGCTGAAGTTGCCAAACTGGAAGCAAAGGGCGTAAAGTTTGTAACTGACGCAGTTGTGGGCAGAGCAATCACCGTTGACGAGCTCATGAAGGAAGAGGGCTTCGAATCAGTATTCATCGGAACAGGCGCAGGACTGCCTTCATTCATGAACATTCCTGGAGAAAACCTGATCGGCGTATGCTCAGCGAACGAGTACCTCACAAGAATCAACCTCATGAAGGCTTATCTGCCTGAATATGACACTCCTATCATGCACGGTGACCGAATCGCAATCGTAGGCGGCGGTAACGTAGCAATGGACGCAGCAAGATGCGCCAAGAGAATGGGAGCCAAGGAGGTATATGTAATCTATCGTAGAAGCATGGAGGAACTTCCTGCAAGAGCTGAAGAAGTTCACCACGCAATCGAAGAGGGCATCATCTTCAAACTTCTGAACAACCCTGTTCAGATTCTAGGTGACGAGGAAGGAAATGTTAAGGCAATCGAATGCGTTGAGATGAAGCTGGGTGAGCCTGATGCTTCAGGTCGTCGTCGTCCGATTGAAATCGAAGGATCCAACTTCGAAATTCCTGTAGACATGGTTATCATGTCAATCGGAACAAAGCTTAACACTCTCATTCTCGACACAACTGAGAAGCTGGAGGCTAACAAGAAGGGCGGCATCGGAACAGACAGTTCTGCAGCAACAAACCGTGACGGCATATTTGCCGGCGGAGACGCTGTAACAGGTGCTGCAACAGTAATTAAGGCAATGGGAGCCGGCAAAACTGCCGCTGCTTCAATTGACGAATTCCTGAAATAGCTGGTTTGGGAATTGTATACATGAGAGCACTGTGCACCGGCATCAATAGGATGCCGGTGCCACAGTCTTTTTTGCTTTAGTATCATAATCTGGTATGCACAGGGAGAGACAACAATGGAACGGAAACTGAAATTCGCGCAGTACGGCTGCGGAACAACGGCATCAATACTGCTGAAATACATGATAAACAAAGGAGCCGAGCCGGTGGCCATCATCGACAGAAACGCCGGAAGAAGAGGCAAGCTCATTGAGGAGGTATGGCCGGAATGCGGAGCCCAGGGGCTCAGAATCACTCCTCCCGAGGATGCTGCTGCTCTGCTTAGAGAAACGAAACCGGATATCTGCATCATCGCAACGCGAAGTACAATGAATGACATAATGGAGCCCTTCGAAAACTGCGCAAAGGCAGGAGTATCCGCCATCACAATAGCGGAGGAGGCGGTATATCCCTACAACTCCTCACCTGAGAAGGCAGCATATCTTGACAGGCTGGCGAAGGAAGCGGGAGTTGTGTTCTCGGCAAGCGGCTTCACGGATACCTACTGGGGCTCTCTTGTAACAACCCTTGCAGGATCCCTGAACATGGTAGAGGAAATAGAAGGATACTGCCTTTACAGTGCCTATGCGGAGACACTGGCAGCATACCACGGTGTGGGACTCACCGTAGAAGAGTTTGAGGAGCAGTTCGGAACATATAACCGAATGAGCCCCGAAAAGCAGCAGCAGCTGGTGCTGGAGGGAAAATTCGAGCCAATATCCATGTGGAACCAGAACGGCTGGCTGTGCAGCAAAATGGGCCTCACAGCAGTATCTCAGAAGCAGATATGCCAGTACGAAACCAGGGAGGACGCTGTTTACAGCACGGAACTGCACAGAGAATTCGAACCGGGCCTGGTAACAGGCTCCAGATTCACCGCCGTAACCGAGACGGCAGAGGGAATAACAATCAAGGGCAGCTGCGCCGCCAGAGTATTCACCCCTGAGGACAGGGAGTACACCTCCTGGAGCATCAAGGGGGAGCCTGATGTTTCCATGCGCTTTGACATGAAGGATGCAAATTACCAGACCTGCTCCAATCTTATCAACAGGATTCCGGCTGTGCTGAACAGCAGTCCGGGCTTTGTAACTTCGGATAGATTTGAGAACTGCACATATATGACGGATCATATCGGCAGCTACGTAAAATAAAAAAATGGCACTCCCGGGCGGAATCGAACCGCCAATACATCCTTCGGAGGGATGTGTCATATCCATTTGACCACGGGAGCACATAACAAAAATATTCAATTCAAAACACAATCTATATTTTAATGGAAACGGTGAACTATTACAAGTTCTGACTTGGTTTTGTGCTATAATATTTTTTAAAGTTTTTTGAAATGGCAAGAGGAAAGGGTAAAAACATAACATGAAACAGTGGATGTGGAGGAAATTCGTTAAGGACTGGGAGAATATCAAGGATCCCAAGGTTCGAGAGGGCTACACCAGGCTCACGGGTATGCTGGGAATCATGGTTAACAGTATCCTGTGCGTCATCAAGATTATTCTGGGGCTGGCCATCCATTCCATCGCCGTGGTGGCGGACGGAGCCCACGACCTGGTGGACTCACTGGCGGCCTGCATAACTCTTGTGGGTGCCAGAATAGCCAGAAAGCCGGCGGACAAAGACCACCCCTACGGCCACGCCAGAGTGGAGTATCTCAGCAGCCTTGTGGTATCGGCAATCGTTCTCATAGTGGGGTATGAGCTAATGAAAACATCCATAGACAAGTGCCTGCACCCTGCAGCAACGGAATTTTCCTGGCTGATGGTGGGCTTCATGGTGTTTGCCATATTTCTGAAGGGGTCCTCGGCGCTGTTTACGATAGCAACGGGAAAGCACATTAAATCCCTTCCCGTAATCGCCGCGGGAACCGACAACAGAAACGACGTAATATCCAGTATCATCATCGTAATCGGAATGCTGATGCACCATTTCACGGGACTGGAGCTGGACGGATACATGGGATGCATCGTATCCCTCTTCATCCTGTATTCGGGTGTAATGCTGATTAAGGAAACAATCAGCCCTCTTCTGGGGGAACCTCCGGAAAGGGAAACCGTAGAGGAGATGCAGGAAATAATACTGTCCCACCCTGAGGTAATCGGGGTCCACGATATGGTAATATACAAGTACGGCCCGGGAAAGGAATTCGCTTCCTTTCATGCAGAGGTTGACTCAAGGGAAGACTTTCTGGAAATACATGATGTAATAGACGACATAGAGCAGGAAATACTGAACAGGCTGGGAATAACCGCCACCGCCCATATGGATCCAATTGAAGTGGACAATCCAATCAGAATCCGCATGCAGGAGGTAATTGCAAAGGCAATAGAGAGCATTGACGGAGTTGACAGCTTTCACGATCTGCGGGTGGCACCGGGAAAGAACCACACGAAGATAATCTTCGATCTGGTGCTGGAGCCCGGATGCAGAACCGACAGAGACAGAATACTTGAGATTGTGTCAGATGCGGTGAAACAGGAAAACAATACATATGAGATTGCAGTAAACTTCGACAATCTGTACATATAGAATGACTGAAGTGCGGAATCAGGTGGCCGCAAGGCACTTGGTGATGTGCCACTTGGATATGTAATCTCTGATAATGGCTGCAGCAGCATCATCCGAAAAAGGGATGCTGCTGTTTTTTATTGCCTTTGCATCAAGGCACTGACGGGCATACCGTCTGCGATCCTCTGTAGGAGTCAAGTGCCACAGAGATTTGAAGGCGCTGTAGAAATACTTGGGATCAGAAAAACCGCACTCAAAGGAAATGTCGGAAACAGACATGTCAGTGGTCAGAAGCAGTATCTCCGCGTTGTAGCATCTTATGTAGTTCACCATGTTGGAAAAGCTGTTAAAAACCGTCTTGCTTATGAACTGGGAAAAGTAGGTTCTATTCATGTGCTCCCGGCTTGCCAGTTGAGATACGGTTATCTTTTCTCTGTAATTATTGTTAATGTATTTGAGAATACGGGTGAAACGGGCGTAGAGATCCTCGTTCATGTAATCGTCCTGGTTCTCGTAGTTGAACCAGTTGAAATACTGCAGAAGGACATCAGCAAGGGTTCTTACGCCTCTGCTGCAGTCCACATCATAACCCCGGAAGTATATTGTGGAGAGGGCAAGGATAATATCCTTAACCTGGTCCATTGCCGGCTGCTGGTAGGGAAAGCAGTGATTGCTTTCGCAGGCGTAATACACATACCTAAGCTCCTCCCACTCGGGAAGGGCGGAAAGATCCAGATGAAATATCAGAGTCATGTTCTCTAAAGACCCGTTGAGATAGTGAAGGTCATAGTAGTCGATGGAATGAATCTGTCCCGGAGTAAGAACGTAGTCCTGGTCTGCTGCAATAAGATGAATGGTTCCCTCAAGACAGTAAACCAGCTCCAGCTCCGTCGAGTGTCTGTGGGGGTACTGCTTGCCGATTCTGCAGAGCTCCGCCGAGAAGGGCATGTTGTTTTTGTACTTCAGTTTCGGTTCCGGGATAATCATGTTTCCTCCTTAACATGGTATCTTACTAATTATTCCATGTATATTATAGTCAAATTTTAGATACAAAGTCAATAAACGGATAAAAAATAGCTATAGAAATAGGCTTGACCCTAGGTGATAATTTTTTTGTAAGAACCCAAAGAAATGAAAACAAAGACAAAGGAGTTGAAAATTGTATGGGTAAAAAAGTATTGGTACTTGGAACAGGCGCACAGGGAACAACTGTAGCAAAGAGACTGCAGCTTGAACCGAATGTTGACAAGATTATTCTCGGTGATTACGACGAGGCGGCAGTTAAGGAACTGGCGGGAGAGCTTGATAAGGCTGAGGCATTCTTCTGCGATGCTTCAAAAAAGGAGAACATCATGCCTCTGATTGAGGGATGCGATCTGGTTGTTAATGCCCTTCCTCTGGCCTTCGGAAAGAACGTTATCGATGCGGCTCTGGAGGCAAAGTGCAACTATCAGGACTTTGCTGCTCCTGAAGGGTTTGAAGATACCTGGGAAAAGTGCATGTACAGACTGCTTACAGAGTACAATGAAAAGTTCAAGGCAATAGGCAAGCTGGCGATAATGGGAACAGGCTCGGCACCGGGCACAATGTGTGTGGTAGCCAGAGACACTATGAAGGATATTGACGAATGCGATACAATCTTCATGAACGTATACGAAGGCGTTGAAGCCAAGAGATTCCAGCCTTACTGGTGGTCTCCTGTAACAGCTCTCAACGATATGGACGACCTGCCGGTGGCATGGATTGACGGCAAGATGGTTAATACCAAGCCGTTCTCCCTTCCAATAGAAAGAACCTACGATTATGTGGGATATCCTGTAAGATTTGTAGAGCATGCCCACGACGAACCTTTCTATGTTGGAATGAGAGCAGACGATCTCTTCAAGGGCTGCAAAAACGCCTATTTCAAATACGGCGGAGTGGGAATCGAATTTGCTGAACCTCTGGCCAGAGCGGGACTGCTTAAGAGAGATCCTGTTGAGATCGACGGACAGATGGTTAACACCCACGAAGTGATTCTGAAGTTCCTTCCTTCACCTCCTAGATTCGCCCACGAAGTTGAGGAGATTATTAAGGAGGGTCTCGTATCGGATGACGGAGCATTTGTTGTTGAAGCACTGGGAAAGAAGGACGGCAAGCCTGTAAGAGTTGAGTCCCATCTTTCAGCACCGGGATTCGTGGAATCCTTTGAGAAGTTCGGCGTAACAGGAGAACAGTATCTTACAGGACAGGGAGGATTCCTGTTTACAAAGCTCTTTGTTAACGATCAGCTTGAGGATCAGAGCGGATTCATCTCATCAGCTGAGCTGTCGGAAGAGGCAAACGACAAATACCTGGAATATGCAGCTGAGCTGGAAATCACTCTGGAGAGAAGAATCATCTACGATGATCCGTACTTTGAAGAACAGGAACCGGCCAAGGAATTCATTCCATGGTGGGAGCAGCCGACAATTACGCCTGTTGAACTGTAAAATTAACAATATTTTATCGGGGACCGGAGCAATCCGGTCCTTTTTATGTTATAATTACCCGGTAGATTATTATTATAAGGAGAACTTACAATGGCTGAAAAGAAAATGAATATTGTATGTCTTGACATGGAAGGCGTGCTTGTACCGGAAATATGGATTGCCTTTGCAGAGGAAACGGGAATACCTGAATTCAAGAAAACCACAAGGGACGAGCCGGATTACGACAAGCTTATGGAATACCGCATTAATCTTCTGAAGGAACATGGACTGGGACTTAAGGAGATTCAGGAAACGATAGCAAAGATCGATCCCCTGCCGGGAGCCAAGGAATTCCTTGACAAGCTCCGTCAG
>JALFKB010000134.1 GCA_022775805.1 Clostridiales bacterium | reverse complement strand
ACAGGGAAGCGGGAAAAATCCATATCATATCGGACAGTATAGAGCATCACGCAATTCTCCATACTCTGAAAAGGCTTGAGGAGGAGGGTTTCAAGGTCACCCTTCTGGAACCTGACAGTGACGGAATCATATCCCCTGAATCGGTTGCTGCCGCAATTACAGAAGAAACGGGACTTGTAAGCATCATGTATGCAAACAATGAAATCGGTACAATAGAACCCATAAGAGAAATAGGAGAGATATGCAAAAGCAGGGGAATCCTATTTCATACCGACGCTGTTCAGGCAGCCGGACATATTGAAATTGACGTTAAACGGGATAATATAGACATGATGTCACTGTCGGCTCACAAGTTTCACGGACCCCGTGGCGTGGGGCTTTTGTACGTGAGAAGAGGCATTATGCTGCCGGAATTCATCTCCGGAGGAGGTCAGGAAATGGGAATGCGGGCAGGCACGGAGAATCTGCCGGGTATTGCAGGACTGACAGCGGCTCTGAGGGAGTCTGTTGAAGAAATGGAATCAAAAATCCGGGATGTAACAGGTATGAGAGAAAGGCTTGTTTCGGAACTGAGGAACCTGCCGGGTGCAGTGCTGAACGGCCATCCCGAAAGGAGGCTGCCCGGAAATGTGAATTTCTCCTTCAGCAATCCGGGGAACATCAATCTTCTTATGGAACTTGATGCCAGGGGAATCTGCGTTTCAGCAGGTTCTGCATGCAGTGCTTCGGATTCCGAACCGAGCCACGTGCTCACGGCAATAGGACGCAGCCCCGAGGAGGCGCGAAACTCAATCAGAATAACGATAGATGAGTACAATACCCCGGAGGAAATCGAGACCATTATAAGAACAATTAGGGAGATTTATGCCGGGTGATAGTAATACATTGTAAGCTTTTGCTTCAACATTAGGTAATTCAGAGGCAGAAAACAGGCACTTTTTAGGGTGAAGTTGAAGCAAATCTCAATTTTGAAGGAAAACTGCAACAATTCAAGGATGCAGCAGTCTGTCAACGCTGCAGCGCAGCAACAACAATCCGGAAGCTCAGAAGCACAGCGGCGCAGTAGCAGCTCAGCGGCATATACAGATATGTATATGTGAGGAAGGGACAAATAAAATAAGAATAATTTGTGAGAAATCAACATAAAATATCTTGACGCGGGAAAACAATCGTGTTACTATTGGTTTGCTTCGAGGGAAGCGAACCAAACAACTTAGAAACACACAACATAGGAGTTTATTAACAAAATGTCAATGATTTTCAATATGGTTAACATCAAGAAACAGAGCAAAAAACCTTAACATCTGCCTTTGAAACAGATTACATCGTTTCATGGGGAGATGACCTTTAAATGCTCATGTGACGATGTTGGAAACCAATGGAAATCCAAAGCTTTGATTGAGATATGTCGTTGCATGACCGATGCAGCGACATTTTTTATTACACAGTACAACCATCACAGAACACATTGTTGAAGACAAGGAGGAATAATTAAGACAATGCCATTAACCTACCCGAGACCATCACTGCTGAGAGAGATTGCAGACAATTGCGGAACACCGGTCATGATTTATGACGAAGATGCACTTAGACAGACAATGCGAGAATATACCGGAAGCTTCAAATCGGAAATGTTTGAAACAAGCGTGCTGTACGCATCAAAAGCATTTCTGTGCAAGGCGATGGCTAAAGCGGCGCTGGAGGAGGGGCTCCACTTCGACGCAGTGAGCGGAGGCGAAATCTACTGCCTCGCCGGGGCAGGGGTGCCGGCAGAAAAGATACACTTTCACGGAAACAACAAGACACCAAGAGAAATCGAAGAGTTCTTCAGAATGGGAAGAGGCCACATCATAGTTGACAACTGCGATGAGCTGACCCTGGTAATAGAAACCGCCGAAAGAATGGCAAGTCCCATGGACATAATAATCAGAGTAAATCCCGGAGTGGAGGCTCACACCCACGAATACATAGCCACAGCAACAAAGGACTCCAAGTTCGGAATCTCAATTGACAGAGAAGACGAAATCAGAAGAATGATAGAGGCTGCGGAGAACTGCCCTCACCTGAGTTTCAAGGGATTCCATTCCCACATAGGCTCCCAGATACTGGAGGTTGAAGCCTTTGCAGCAGAAATCAGAGTGATGTTCGACTTCGTGGACAGAGTGCAGCAGCAGTGGGGAGTTGAGGTTGAAGAGCTTGACCTGGGAGGTGGTTTCGCAATATCATACACAGAAAAAGACAATCCTCCGGCTACCGAAGAGGTGTGCTCACGGATAATCGCCCTCTGCGAAGAGGAGATAACAAGGAGAAAACTTGACATCAGGAGACTGATGATTGAGCCGGGACGGAGCATCGCAGGAGATGCCGGTTACACCCTCTATACAGCAGGATGCCGCAAGATGACCGATTCCAAAAGCTTCATTTTCGTAGACGGGGGAATGGCGGACAACATAAGACCGGCACTCTACAACGCAGAATACACCTGCCGAAATATTACAAGGGATAATGCAAAGGCAGACAGAACCTACGCGTTGGCAGGAAAGTGCTGCGAATCCGGAGACATCCTCATAAAGGAAGCCAGGCTTCCGGAAACCTTCCCGGGAGACCTGATACTGGTACACTCCACCGGAGCATACGGCTACAGCATGGCATCAAATTACAACAGACTCCCTCGTCCGGCGGTGGTTTTCACATCAGGTGAAAGCTATCGCACAGTCATCAGAAGGGAAACTTATGAAGACATGATGACACTGGACGTTGAATAAGCAAAAGATACAACAGCAAAAGCAAAAGAGAAAAAAGAAAGGAACAGAAAATGGAAAGAATTACAGGATCAATCGTTGCATTAATTACACCTTTTACAGAAGATGGAGCAGTTAACTACGAAGTGCTGGAGCAGCTTATCGATTTCCATCTTGAAAACGATACAGATGCGCTTCTGATTCTCGGAACCACAAGCGAGTCGCCTACCATGACCCACGAAGAGGACTGCGAAATCTGCAGATTCACCGTAAATCAGGTTAACGGAAGAATTCCGGTAATCGCAAGCAGCGGTTCAAACTGCACGGAAACAGTAATCGACAAGAGTCTCAGACTCCAGGAGCTGGGAGCAGATGCGGTTCTTAATATTTCGCCATACTACAACAAGACTAATGACTCCGGCATGTACCATCACTTCGCAGATGTAGCAGATGCAATCGAGATTCCTGAAATCATCTACAATATCCCGGGAAGAACGGGAATAAACATCAAGTCAAGCATCATTGAAGAACTGGCTCAGCATGACAGAATAATCGGTATCAAGGAGGCCAGCGGCAACATGTCCTACATTGCCGAAATTGCACATCTGGCAAATGAGAACTTTGCTATTTACAGCGGAAACGATGATATGATTCTTCCGGTTCTGTCCATGGGAGGCAGCGGCGTAATATCGGTAATTGCCAACATGATGCCGAAGGAGACCCACGACATGGTAATGACATACCTCAACGGAAACGCAGCGGCAGCAACTGCTGAGCAGCTCCGCCTCATGCCTCTGATCAAGGATCTGTTCATCGAAGTAAATCCTATCATGATCAAGGAAGCGATGAACATCATGGGAATGAACGTGGGCGGATACAGAATGCCTCTGTGCCACGCAACTGAGGAGCATGTTGCTCACCTGAGAGAATCAATGAGACTGGCCGGAATAGATTGCTAATGAAAGCGGATAGAAAATGAAACATATTATTAAACAGGTTTTTCCGAAAACCGTACCTGTTCTGGCGGGTTACCTGTCCCTGGGAATTGCCTTCGGACTGCTGCTGCAGTCCATAGGCTACGGCCCCGGATGGGCGTTTATAATGAGCCTGCTGGTATATGCCGGCTCGGCACAATTTCTGGCTGTGGAACTTCTGGCAGCAGGGTCAACACTATTGCAGGTGGCTCTGCTGACTTTTCTGATTAATTTCAGACATTTGTTCTACGGTCTTTCCATGATAGAAAGGTACCGGGGCACAGGCATCAGGAAGGCGTACCTCATCTTCGGGCTTACAGACGAAACCTACGCTCTTCTTACGGGCTTCAAGGTTCCCGAGGGCATGAGGGACAGGGACTTTTATTTTGCCATAACCATAATGCATCACTGCTACTGGATATGCGGCTCCGTAATAGGCGCCGCGGCGGGAAGCGTAATTCCGTTTGACACAACAGGTATTGACTTTGTAATGACGGCTCTTTTTGCTATACTGGTAGTTGAGCAATGGAAGACGAACAGCAAACACCTTCCTGCAATACTGGGATTCGCCATAACAATAGGGGCGCTCATCATTTTCGGAGCCGACAACTTACTTATTCCGACTCTGATCGTGCTGTCCTTCGCACTCCTCTGTCTCAGACCTGTTCTGGACAAAAGTGAAGAAACGAAGGAAAAGCCGGAAAAGGAGGGGGCCCATGGGTGACAGATATATTATTATGGTCTGCGCCGTAATGGCGATCGTTACTCTGCTGCTGAGGGCGATGCCCTTTATCCTGTTCGATCATGGAGACAGAACTCCGAAATGGATTCTCTATCTGGGCAAGGTTCTTCCTCCGGCAATAATGAGCATGCTGGTTGTATTTTGCCTGAGAAACGTCGACTTCCTTGGGGGAAGCCACGGAATTCCGGAGCTTATCTGCGTGGGAGTTGCCATGGCGCTTCACGCCTGGAAGAGAAACACATTGCTCAGTATCGGTATAAGCACAGTCTTATATATGATTATAGTGCAAAACCTGTAATCTCTTTTATCGCAAAAGCCGGGAGCCTGGGATGCATGACATGACACAGGGTTCTCCCATAAGAGTCATCATCAGATTCACACTGCCGATTCTTCTGGGGAACATACTACAGCTTACATATAACCTTGCGGATACGCGAATTGTAGGGTCCTTTATTGGAGATGGGGCGCTGGCCGCTGTTGGAGCCACTGCCACCATGTTCTCTCTTTTCGTGTATTTTTTTATGGGGCTTGCCAACGGATTCGCCATTTCCACAGCCAGGTATTTCGGCGCAAAGGACATGGAGGGTGTTCACAAAACCTTCGTGGCTGCACTGGTTATGGGTCTGGGACTTACAATAGTCATTTCCATTGGGGTTGAGCTTGCCATGAATCC
>JALFKB010000115.1 GCA_022775805.1 Clostridiales bacterium | reverse complement strand
AAGACACTGGCTGCACAGCTTCACGGAGAATTCAAAGAGTTCTTCCCTGAGAATGCAGTGGAGTATTTTGTGTCCTACTACGACTACTACCAGCCTGAGGCATATGTTGCATCAACTGATACATACATCGAAAAGGATTCGGATATCAATGCTGAAATCGAGAAGCTTCGCCACTCGGCAACGGCCTCATTAAGCGAGCGAAGGGATGTAATAATAGTTGCGTCTGTATCCTGCATTTACGGTCTGGGAAGCCCTGTTGACTATGAAAACCAGGTTATTTCCCTGAGACCGGGCATGGAGAAGGACAGGCAGGAGCTTCTCAGGAAGCTTGTTGACATCCAGTACACAAGAAACGATATGGCCTTTGACAGAGGAAATTTCAGAGTACGGGGAGACATTATCGACATATATCCTGCCGGAGCGGAGAACGCCGTGAGAATAGAGCTCTTCGGAGACGAGGTGGAGAACATCAAGGAGATAAATCCCGTTACAGGAGAGATTCTTGGTCTCAGAAACCATGTGGCAATTTACCCGGCCTCACATTATGTCACAGACAGGGACAAGATCGAGAAGGCCGCCGAATCCATCAATGAGGAGCTGGAGGAAAGGATAAGGTGGTTCAAAGACAGAGGAAAGCTGATAGAAGCCCAGAGAATCGAGCAGCGAACAAGATACGATGTTGAGATGCTGAGAGAAATAGGAACCTGCAAAGGCATTGAGAACTACTCAAGACATCTTGTGGGACTGGAGCCGGGAAGCAGGCCCTACACCCTTATCGACTACATTCCTGATGACTTCCTGATAATGATAGACGAATCCCACGTTATGCTTCCTCAGCTTAGGGCAATGTACAACGGTGACAGAGCCAGAAAGCAGTCTCTGGTGGACTTCGGCTTCAGACTTCCTTCAGCTCTTGACAACAGGCCCCTGAAGTTCGAGGAGTTTAACAGCCTCATTAATCAGATTGTTTATGTAAGCGCCACGCCTGCGGAATATGAGAAGGAGGAAAGCGGAGGAATTACAGCCGAGCAGATAATTCGTCCTACCGGACTTCTTGATCCTGTTATAGAAACCCACTCCACAGAGGGACAGATAGACCATCTTATAGGTGAAATCAACAAGGTGACGGAGAAGGGTGAGAGAGTTCTAGTAACAACCCTGACAAAAAAGATGGCCGAAAGCCTTACGGATTACCTGAAGAATTCAGGCATAAGAGTCAGATATCTTCACTCGGAAATCGACACCCTGGAGAGAATGGAAATAATAAGAGATCTCAGACTGGGAGAATTTGATGTGCTTGTGGGAATCAACCTCCTCAGAGAGGGACTGGATATTCCGGAGGTTTCCCTTGTTGCAATACTTGACGCTGACAAGGAGGGCTTCCTGCGAACTGAAACATCCCTCATACAGACCATAGGAAGAGCTGCCAGAAATGTGGACAGCAAGGTCATAATGTACTGTGACGGCATAAGCAGAGCCATGAAGGCCGCTATGGATGAAACAGAGCGCAGAAGAAAGAAGCAGGACGAATACAATAAGCAGCACGGCATAACCCCGAAAAGCGTCAGAAAGGATATCAGAAGCGTTATCGAGGCAACTGCAAAGGCAGAGGATGCAGAGGGATACGATTCCTTCCTGGCAGGAAGGAAGCCGTCAGAGCTTACAAAGAAGGAACTTAAGGATTACGTGACCAGACTTGAAAAGGAAATGAAACAGGCTGCGGCGGATCTGCAGTTCGAAAGGGCAGCAGAGCTTAGAGACCTGGTATTTGAATACAAGGCCGGCATGTAGACGGAGCAGTGAACATGGCAAAGGATATAGTAATAAAAGGAGCAAAAGAAAATAATCTCAAAAACATAGATGTAACAATTCCCAGGGACAGCTTCGTGGTAATCACCGGCCTGTCGGGAAGTGGCAAGTCATCCCTTGCCTTTGATACGATATATGCGGAGGGACAGAGAAAGTACATGGAGTCGCTGTCATCCTATGCGAGACAGTTTCTGGGGCAGATGGAAAAGCCCAATGTTGAATACATTGAGGGGCTGAGCCCGGCAATTTCCATCGATCAGAAGTCAACCAGCCACAACCCCAGATCAACAGTGGGAACGGTAACGGAAATATACGATTATCTGAGACTGATGTACGCCAGGATAGGCGTTCCTCACTGTCCCGTATGCGGCAGAGAAATAAGCAGTCAGACTGTAGATCAGATTGTTGATCTGCTGATGAAGGAGGAAGAGGGACCCCGGATCGGTGTCCTGGCCCCGGTTGTGCGGCAGCGAAAGGGGCAGCCCGAGAAGGTTCTTGACAGAATCCACCGGGAGGGCTTTACCCGGGTGAGAATTGATGGGGAAATGAAACATCTTGAAGCGGATGACATAGCCCTGGAAAAAAACTTCAAGCATACAATTGAAATAGTAATTGACAGAATAAA
>JALFKB010000105.1 GCA_022775805.1 Clostridiales bacterium | reverse complement strand
CGCCTCTCCTACAGGAACCTCTACTACCGCTCCTGTTGGCTTAACGATGTCTCCCTCCTTGATTTCTCTGTCCGAGCCGAGGATTACAACACCTACGTTGTCCTCTTCCAGGTTCTGGGCCATTCCGTATGTGTCCTCTCCAAACTGGAGCAGCTCTCCTGCCATGCAGTTCTCCAGACCGTATACTCTGGCAATTCCGTCACCTACCTGAATTACTGTCCCGAAATCAGAGATGTCAAGCTTGCTCTCGTAGTTTTTTATCTGCTCTTTTATGACCGAGCTGATTTCCTCTGGTCTCAAATTCATTTATCCGTTCCTCCCTAATTAGATTTCAGCTGACTTGCCATTTCCTCAAATCTCTTCTTGAAGGATGCGTCAATAATCTTTCCCTCAATAAGGATTTTCACACCGGCAATCAGAGTAGGGTCAATTTCGTTTTCCAGTTTCACGTTCTCACGCAAAAGCTTCGAGGTTTGTTCCTCCAGCTGGGCCAATCTGTCTTCGCTGAGCTTAACAACAGAGTAAACCGTTCCGTAGGAAACACCCTCCTCCTTTTCTATGAGATTCTTATACACTTTCATGATTCTTCCGAAGCTGGCGGCTCTTCTCTTGTCCACCAGAATGCACAGGAAGTTCATAAGCTCCCTGCATATTTCCCCTTCGAAAATATTCTTCAAAACAACCTTCTTTTCTTCTGCGGAAATTGCAGGGTAATTAATGAACGCGCCGAGTTCCTGCTCTCTTTCGATTATGTCCAGAACCTGAAAGCCCTCCTCCAGAATCTCCTTTTCAGTACCTGTATCCCGGGCCGCTTCAAGAAGCGCCGTGCCGTATACCAGGTCAACCGTTAATTCTGCCATTTCCCGCTCCTTGCATTCTTAATCACATCATCGACAATGGTCTCGTGACCAATGCCTTCAATTTCTCTGCCTACAATCTGCTTGGCAGCAAGCATCGCCAGATCCGAAATTTCCTGACGCATCTCCTCCATGGCCTTTGCGCGCTCCTGCTCGATGGTACGCTCAGCCTTAGCGATTATGTCGCTTGCCTGCTTCCGGGCGTCCTCAATTATCATCTGGGCCTGTGCATCCGCCTGCTGACGGGCAGCCTTGATAATCTCTCTGCCCTCCTCCTCAACGCCTGCTATGCGCTTGGAGTAGTTTGCCATCTTCTCGTCTGCTCTCTTGTTCATGGCATTGGCGCTGTCAATTGCGTCCTGAATGGAATTAGCTCTGTCATCCATGAACTTCTTGATTTTTTCCCAGAAGAATTTCTTTGTAATGAGAAACAGGATGAATACGTTTAACAGTATCATCAGTGAAGACCAGTTAAATTCTATAAGTCCCTGGTACATTTCCATGGCTGTCCCTCCTTCCTCAATTTTTTAATACAAAGGCAATAACTTCCGGTTTCTTATAACAGCGGGTTCGCGAAGAGCAGCATGATTGCAACTACCAGTGCGAAGATACCTGCTGTTTCTGTCAGAGCTACACCGATAAGCATGAGCTTCAGAAGAGTTCCCTGAGCCTCCGGCTGACGAGCTGTACTCTCTACTGTTTTACCTGCATTGAAACCGATACCGATTCCTACACCTATCATGGCAATCATTGCCAGACCTGCACCAAGTGCCGAAAAAGCAGCTATAAGATCTGTACCTGTAATTCCTGTCATTTTGTTATCCTCCTTCGTATTGCAAAATATTACTTAATCCTGCTGTGCCTGCCTTTGCATCAGTCTTCTACAGGATGTCTTCCGTTATCGATAAATACCATGGTCAGCATGGTGAATATATATGCCTGAAGTATCGGCTCAAACATGTCGAACCAGAAGTTCAGCACCAGCGGCCATCCTATTTGGAAGAATGGAACCACTGCGTCCTTTGCCAGCTCGCCTGTGAACACCTCCACCAGCGCTGCCGATGCGGTGTGCAGTCCACTGTATACCAGAGCCATCAGTATTACACCTGCCAGAATGTTTCCGAAGAGTCGGCATGCCAGAGTTATCGGAAACATGGTGTCGCTGAGGATATTCAGCGGAAGCATGAACGGGTACGGTGAAGAAAGTTCTTTTATGTAGCCCTTCGCCGTTTGGACCTTTATGGCGTTGTAATGAATGAGTATGAAGGTTACAACCGCCAGCGGGAAGGTGCAGTTCAGATCCGCCGTTATCGGCCTCAGATCCAGTATGCCCAGCATGCTGCCCAGGCCAAGATACACAATGAGCGTTCCGCAGTACGGTGCGAACTTTTCGCTGACATCTCCCATTACGTCCTTAACCATCTTGTAGACGAATCCCACCAGAATCTCTCCCAAAAGCTGGGCGCCCCGGGGCACCGTCTGCATCTTTCGTGTGGCAAAAAAGACGAAAACCAGGATTACCAGACTGACGATTACGCTCCAGCAAACTGTTTCACTGATAGGAACATTGCCGATTCTGAATATTATCCGTGGTCCTAATTCCATTTGCTCACCTCCTTACCAGTCATCTTCCTCGTCGTACCGGGACAGGTCATTCCACTGCTTCGGCTCCGTCCAGTCGTTCAGAGGGTTTTTCTCTTTTCTGAAGAATCTATACACTATTCCATAAAGGAACATTATTCCGAAATGCAAAGTCACAAAACCGGCAATGCAGCCGAAACCGCAGGGAACCGATATTCTGATGCAGATGAAGAATACAGTTCCGTACAAAACCAGCCTGGCCAGGTACCCCAGAATTATCGGGGATTTGCGTCCTGTTGTCATTAGCGCGCTGCCTGTGCCAACCAGGATAATAACCCCTATTACGGAAACCGCCGTCCCTGCAGCCAGACCTAATAAAAACGGAACATCCCATCCAATTATTAAGAGGGATGCCAGCTCAGCTGCTGCAGCCATTATCAGGGCCCACAATATTAATTCATTTCTAAATGCCTTGAGGTTTGTAACTGCTTTCATAATCAAATCAGATTATACACCTTTTTGCGGTTCTTTCAACCCCCTACAGGAAAATTTATATTTTAACAAACATAGTGTTTGCAAGGGTTTCGGCGGTTCTTAAATTGTCAGAATTCGGTGTTTATATATTAGTTTGCTGTTTATCTTAACGTTTTTGCGCGCTTCAAAAGGTTGTATTTTTCAATGGTTGCGGGGTTTTTTGCATTAAAAAAGAGCCTGTAGATCAGACTCTTTTTTATCATTGTTTCATAATTGTATTTTTTATTCAATTTCGGAATCCAGGTCATCTTCCTCTGCGACATCTTCAACTTTTCTGTCCACAATTGAGAATACTTCTTCAATTATTCTCAGCGCAGCCCAGCATGTTACGTCGTTAACGTCAAGAGGCGGAGCCATTTCCACGATATCCATATCTGTTACAGGAAGGTTGTTTACGATAAATCTCACAAACTCAATGAGCTCTCTTGATGTGATTCCGCCTGATACAGGTGTTCCCACTGCCGGTGCGAAGGCCGGGTCGAGAACGCCGATGTCCAGTGTGAAATACAGGCAGTCATAATCCTTGAACTTGTTGTATATTATCTGACAGCACTCCGAGAATCCCTTGTGGAACATGTCGGTTGCCGAGATAACTGTGATATCCTTCTTCCTTCTGATAAGCTCAACTTCTTCGCCTTCGGCGGCACGAATTCCAAGGAACAGCAGATCCTCTGCATCAACAACGTCGTCAAGAGCTCTCTTGGCAGTGTTGGCATGGGACCAGATCTTGCCGTCATAGCAGTCGCAAAGCTCCATATGAGCGTCAAAGTGGATAATTCCAATCTTCTTGCCGTGGTTGTTTCTGCCGAATGCCTTCTGCAACGGAATTGTAACCGAGTGGTCTCCTCCCAGGAACAGATTGAAGTTGCCATACTTCATCATTCTCATGGCCTCATCTTCAACTCTGGCGAAGCATTCCCCCCAGGTACCGCTCATATTTACATCACCGAAGTCGTATACAATCTGACGGTTATCCAGCACATGCCAGTCATCTGTCGCGTTCGGCATGAAGTTTTCCGCAAATTCTCTGATTTTGGCAGGGCCCTTGGCTGCGCCCGGTTCCTGGGTCTGTCCTCCATCAAAAGGAATGCCCATAACACTTACCTTGGCTTTTTCAGGTCTGTCCGCACTAATGCCTATCCATTTGTACATTGCGTAGCCTCCTTTTCTTATTTTGATATATGACGGGATTTACGCTTTTCGTGGCCTCTATCCCATTCAATTGCATCGATGTATACTACAGCATCTTTTTTCATGTCAAGGAATCCTCCGGCGGCTGAAGCGACAAGCCATTCACCCTCCGGCGAATCCTTCTCCTTGATTCTGAGCTGTCCTGCATCGAGAAGCTTGCATGTCCATTCGTGATCTGCCATGAAGCCCTCTTTGCCATCCTGAGTTGTAACAATAATGTGCTCAACCTCACCACTGTAGAATCTTTTCGATGGTGTCATTACCTCTAATTTGAAACTTGCCATTATGAATCACCTCGAAACATCTATACTATGCCTTACTTTTCTCGTACTTGTCAACTACTTCGTCTATGCTTCCGGCAAACAGGAACATCTGCTCCGGAATCTCGTCGTGACGTCCCTCCAGTATTTCCTTGAAGGATCTTACTGTTTCCTTGATCGGTACGTACTTTCCTTCCATTCCTGTGAACTGTTCTGCTACGCTGAACGGCTGTGACAGGAATCTCTGGATCTTTCTGGCTCTGTTTACTATCAGCTTGTCGTCGTCTCCAAGCTCGTCCATTCCCAGG
>JALFKB010000087.1 GCA_022775805.1 Clostridiales bacterium | reverse complement strand
GCAGAGCTTGATGGAGATGAGGGACTGCTGGTTGCCAGCAAGATTGCCGATAAATCGGGAATCACAAGATCTGTTATTGTGAATGCTCTCAGAAAGCTTGAAAGCGCAGCTGTAATAGAATCAAGATCCCTTGGAATGAAGGGAACGAGAATCAAGGTTCTTAACCCGAACCTCAAATCGGAGCTTGAAAAGATGAGCATGTAACAGGTAACAGGTAACAGCATTTCAAAGGGCTGTCCTGCTTTTCGTCAAAACCGCAAGGGGATGTTGCTAAGTAATTAAGGCGACAGCCCCTTTTTTGCTGCATGTATGTTATAATCTCCTTATGCTTAGATTCAACGAAAACAACGAAATACTGAGAGACGACGAGTATAACGCAATAATAGTGGGCCTTGCATGGAAGGGCGACATAAGCCGCTCCATGGACGAGCTGGAGGGCCTTTGCGCGGCAGATGGAATAGAGGTTGCCGGAAGGATTGAGCAGAGCCTTGAGAGGCCCAACACGGCAACCTACATCGGAAAGGGCAAGGTGGAGGAACTGGCTGAGCTTGCTGCGAACATGGAGGTTGACACGGTTGTCTTTAACGATGAACTAACGGGAATTCAGATAAGAAACCTGGAGGAGGCTCTGGGGGTTCGGGTTATTGACAGAACGATTCTGATTCTCGATATTTTCGCTGACAGGGCCACCTCCCGGGAGGGTAAACTCCAGGTTGAGCTTGCCCAGCTTCAGTACAGAATGCCAAGACTGACAGGCTTCGGTAAAGCACTGTCAAGACTTGGCGGCGGAATAGGAACCAGGGGTCCCGGGGAAAAGAAGCTGGAAACCGACAGGCGTCATATTGAGAGAAGAATCGATGACATCAAGGGAGAACTGGCGCGAATTGCTGAGAACCGGCAGACACAGAAAAAGGCAAGAGACAAGTCCGGAATGCCGGTTGTGGCTCTGGCGGGGTACACCAACTCGGGAAAATCCGCAATAATGAACAGTCTGATAGAGATGTTTGAGGAGGAGACCCGGGCAGAGCAGCAGAAAACCGTTAAATCAAAGGATATGCTCTTCGCTACCCTGGACACTGCACACAGGCGAATCAGCCTGGGAACTGGAATGGATTTCATCCTCATCGATACTGTCGGCTTCGTAAGCGGTCTGCCTCATAATCTTGTGGAGGCCTTCAGATCCACCCTTGAGGAGGTACGGGATGCGGACCTGCTGCTTCATGTGGTGGACAGCTCAAACAAGGGCGAGGGAATTGAGGAGGACCGGGATTTTCAGATTGATGTGACAAACAGCGTGCTGCGGCAGCTGGGAGTCGGGGGTACGGAAACCATCATGGTGTACAACAAGATGGATATCGCCTCCGACAGACCTATGGATACAGGAGGAAACAGGGCGGTCTACACCTCTGCAAAGACAGGAAGCGGCATGGATGAGCTGGCGGAGGAAATCAGGAAGACACTCTTCGGAGACATGGTTAAGGGCGCACTGCTTATTCCCTATGACAAGGGCAGCATAGTGTCATATCTCTGTGACAACGCACAGATCGATTCCATAGATTACAGAGAGGAGGGGACCCTGCTGCGGGGAAGCTTCAAAGCCGAGGACTTCGGCAGATACCGGGGCTACAGCCTGAAGGAACCGGAGGAAATCAGTTAGACGGAACAGCGTACATAGAATTAACAGCGTAGATAGATGGAACTGTACAGAACAATAAGAAAAGAAGCCTGTGAGACACAGATAATAGAAAAATCAAAGTTCATTGCCCATGCCAAGCCGGTGGAAACCCGGGAAGAGGCTGATAAATTCATCGGGGAGATAAAGTCCCGGTATAAGGATGCCACCCACAATGTTCCTGCCATGGTTCTGGGCGAAAAATGCCAGATTCAGTGGGCAAGCGACGACGGTGAACCCCAGGGAACCTCCGGGGCGCCTATGGTTCAGATGCTCGTGGGAGAGGGTCTGACAAATCTTGTGGTAGTTGTAACAAGATATTTCGGAGGAATCAAGCTGGGAACGGGAGGATTGGTGAGGGCATATACCTCCAGCGCCAAGCTGGCTGTTGAAGCGGCGGGAATATGCAGTGTGCAGCAGGTCTGCAGACTTGGTGTCACCCTTGATTACACATACCTTTCAAGATTCCAGCAGATGGCATCTGAAAGCATCTCTGAGGGAGATGGAGGCTTCGTAATCGGAGACATAAACTATGGCGAAAAGGTTCAGCTGGAGCTCATCACTCCGGAAGAAAACCTGGAGAAGCTCACAGGCATGATAGCCAACATGACTGCGGGAACGGCGATTATCGAAGAGCCGGAAACTGCACTGGAGAAGGTTTAGAGCCGGAGGAAAAAACGTCCGTACAGGGGGAAAAACAACCGCAAAAAAACTCCAAAAATGAGGTTTGAAAAAAAGAAAAAAATTATTTGAAAAAACCCTTGACAGAGTGAAGGTGTTACTGTATTATTTGTAAGTGCGTCGGGCAAATCCGAAGTACGGGAGTTTAGCTCAGCTGGGAGAGCACCTGCCTTACAAGCAGGGGGTCACAGGTTCGAGCCCTGTAACTCCCACCAAACACAATATGCTGGCGTGGCTCAACGGTAGAGCAGCTGATTTGTAATCAGCAGGTTGGGGGTTCGATTCCCTCCGCCAGCTCCAAAAGGGATTTAATCCCTTCAAAAATTGCCATTGGACATTTCGAAAAAATGTGGTATAATGTTCACTGCGCGAGCAATATCGAGGGATTCCCGAGTGGCCAAAGGGGGCGGACTGTAAATCCGTTAGCTGAGCTTTCGATGGTTCGAATCCATCTCCCTCGACCAATTAAATATGCGGAAGTGGCTCAGGGGTAGAGCATCGCCTTGCCAAGGCGAGGGTCGCGAGTTCGAATCTCGTCTTCCGCTCCATTTTTTACAAATCCGGCGCTCAGAGGAGCGCCGTAATATGCGGATGTAGTTTAGTGGTAAAACCACAGCCTTCCAAGCTGTTGTTGTGAGTTCGATTCTCATCATCCGCTCCAAATTCGCGGGCTCATAGCTCAGCTGGATAGAGCAACGGCCTTCTAAGCCGTGTGTCCGGGGTTCGAATCCCTGTGGGCTCGCCAATTTTTATGAAAACATTACAATTTACATATAGGTAAACTGATGGGGTATAGCCAAGCGGTAAGGCAACGGACTTTGACTCCGTCATTCGTAGGTTCGAGTCCTGCTACCCCAGCCATTATGACCCATTAGCTCAGTCGGCAGAGCACTTGACTTTTAATCAAGGTGTCCGGAGTTCGAATCTCCGATGGGTCACCAGATTACATTACAGGTTGGGGTATCGTGGAAGGTCGTCCCTGCAAATTCATAAGCACAAGGAGAGGTGTCCGAGCGGTTTATGGTGCTGGTCTTGAAAACCAGTGAGGGTCAAACCTCCGTGGGTTCGAATCCCACCCTCTCCGCCATACTAGCTATGTACGGAGAAGTACTCAAGAGGCTAAAGAGGACGGTTTGCTAAATCGTTAGGGTTCGCAAGGGCCGCATGGGTTCGAATCCCATCTTCTCCGCCACATATACTTAGGGGTATAGCTCAGCTGGTAGAGCAGCGGTCTCCAAAACCGCGTGCCGTGGGTTCGATTCCTACTGCCCCTGCCATAACAGTCATTTACGCAGAGGCGTTAATTAAATATCGGGGTGTAGCGCAGTTTGGTAGCGCAACTGGTTTGGGACCAGTGGGCCGCGGGTTCAAATCCTGCCACCCCGACCATTACTTAATTATGTGGGCCATTAGCTCAGTTGGTTAGAGCGTCCGGCTCATAACCGGCAGGTCCTGGGTTCGAGTCCCCGATGGCCCACCACAAAACTTAATAAGACAGAAATGTGTATGCCCAGTTAGCTCAGGTGGTAGAGCAGGGGACTGAAAATCCCCGTGTCCTTGGTTCGATTCCGAGTCTGGGCACCATTTTTTTATCCCGAAGGATTACCTGACCCTTCGGGTTTTTTGGTATGACAGGAGGCAGCAGAAAATGACGGAAACATCACCCATAATTTACGACACCTCAGACGGACAGGAACTGAGAATAAACATGATCAGCCCATGGCTCAAAAAGCACTTTGCCCGGGAAGATGTCTCCGGGATCCCGGATGGCAGAACACTGAAAATAGTCAAGCTGTCCCTTGACGGCGGGTTCACCTGCCCCAACCGGGACGGGAGCAAGGGAACCGGAGGATGCTGCTTTTGCTCGGAAAGCGGCTCAGGGGACATGGCCAGCGGTACCGCAGAGGGAGTCAGGAAGGCCATGCAAAGGCAGATAAGCCTTTTGTCGGACAAGTGGCCCCGGGAAAAATACAGGCTGAAATACATTGCATATTTTCAGAGTCATACAAATACCTACGGCCCTGTGGACAAGCTCCGATCTCTGTTCGAAGCGGCGCTGGAGCTGCCTGATGTGGTGGGGCTTGCCATAGCAACAAGAAGCGACTGCATTTCCCGGGAGGCAATGGAACTGCTCAGCGAACTGAACGAAAAGACATTTTTGTGGGTTGAGCTGGGGCTTCAGACCATCCACGATGAAACTGCAAAGGCAATGAATCTCTGCCACGGATTCGCAGATTACCGGAAAACCGCATCTGAGCTGGCGGCACGGAACATACGAATTGTAACTCATCTCATTCTGGGACTTCCGGGTGAAAGCCGTGAGATGATGCTCAAGTCCGTTGCCGAAGCCTGCAGAACACCGGAGAACCTCTTCGGGCTGAAGCTTCACATGCTCAATGTTGTTAAAGGTTCAGGCATGGAGATAAAATATCCTGATTATGTTCCCTTTGAAACCATGGAGGACTACATTGACCTGCTGATAGAGGCTCTGGAGATAATACCCCCCGGGATTACACTTCACAGAATATCCGGGGATGCCCCAAGGAGCACGCTGATTGCACCGGAATGGAGCTATCGCAAGCGGACCATACTGAATAAAATTCACAGTGAAATGAGACGGAGAAACACATGGCAGGGCAGGCTGCGGGATAGGGGATGAGAAAATGCCGTTGCAATTGTGCCCGAGGGTCTTTTAGTGTATAATGAGTTGTTAAATCTGTACGGTTTCATCAGGGGAACAGCGGGAATGGATTAACGGGCATTTGGATATGCTTACTGAAGGATAACGGGGGTGTGAAATGAAAGAAAAAAACAGCGCAGCGGGAGCAGCCTTCAGCTGTATAACGGCAGACAGTTCAGGAGTGATCACTGACAATTCAGTGGAGAAGAAGGTTGAGAAACCCGGGCTGCTTCTCCACAGCTGCTGCGGTCCCTGCAGCTCAAGTGTAATAGAGCGGCTGGCGGGGGAGTTTAACATTACTGTGTTTTTTTATAATCCCTGCATTACCGATGAAGAGGAATACAAACGGAGAAGGGATGCACAGATACAGTTTATCGAGAACTTCAACAGCGATCGGATAGATCTTGAAAACATCGCTTTTATAGAGGGACCATATGAGCCGGGGGCATTCTTTGAAATGGCCCGGGGCCATGAAGGAGATCCTGAAGGGGGATCCAGATGCGGACTGTGCTTCAGGCAGCGACTTGAGAAAACAGCCCAGACTGCCGGCTTCGCAGGCTGCGACTGTTTCGGGACAACCCTGACAGTGAGTCCCCACAAGAATTACGAAATAATATCGGGAATAGGCAGAGAGCTGGCATTGAAATACGGACTGTCCTTTCTCGACCGGGATTTCAAGAAGCAGGACGGCTTCAGACGATCAATAGAGCTTTCGAAGAAGTACGGACTGTACAGGCAGAACTACTGCGGATGCAGCTTCAGCCGGAGGTAAAAGGGGCCGGCAGACAGGAAAAAACAGAAGGGGAAACGGGTGAAATTCGTAAACGTTGTAATCGACAACAAAAGCAACAGCACTGACATAATGTATACCTATGCCTGTGACGATGATTCGGTGAAAACGGGCAGCAAGGTCTATGTGCCCTTTGCCAGGAGCAAGCAGCTCAGGGAAGGGTACGTTACATCGTCTATTGACGATATCACCAAAATCGAGGAAGAGGTTAGAAAAAAACTGAAAAAAGTGGAGCGGATTGACCAGGAGGTCTCCCTTACGGAGGAGATGATTCGGACTGCAATGTGGATGAAGGGAAGATATCTCTGCAGATACATTGACGCCGTCAAGTGCTTCACCCCGGCGGGAACCAGGGCCAAGAGGAGAGAAATCAGAAACTCAATCAGTGACCGGGAGACTGACAGGAAGCCTGTGGAATTTCTTACAGAGGAGCAGCAGCAGGCGGTTTCCGCAATAGGAAATGCCATAACCCGGGGAATTCACAGCCGGTTTCTGATTCACGGTGTGACGGGAAGCGGCAAGACGGAGGTATACATCAGGGCTGCGGAGCAGGCGCTGGAAATGGGAAGGGGAGTTATAATCCTCGTTCCCGAGATATCCCTTACGGGACAGATAACAGAAAGATTTCTGGCGGCCTTTGGAAGAGATTCAGTGGCAATTCTCCATTCAAGGCTGTCCTCAGGGGAAAGATATGACCAGTGGAAACTCATAAGAAGCGGAGAGGTAAGAATAGTGATAGGCGCCAGATCCGCTGCCTTTGCACCTGTAGAGAAGCTGGGACTTGTGGTGGTGGACGAGGAGCACGAGGCAACCTACAAATCCGATTTCACCCCTAAGTATGACACCACAGAGGTGGCCCTGAAGAGGCTGCAGGACAAGGACAACAACGGGGTACTGGTTCTGGGAAGCGCCACGCCCTCAGTAGTTACCTACAACAGGGCTGAGGATGGCATATTTCAGCTGATAAAGCTCACCAGAAGATACAACGATACAGCTTTGCCCCAGGGCGAAATAGTGGATATGCGCCGGGAGCTTAAGGAGGGAAACAGCACAGTAATAAGCCGCAGGCTGGCAGAGGAAATGGAGAGACAGCTTGAGGCGGGAAGACAGGTTATGCTGATGATGAACAGGCGCGGGTACAGCACCTTCGTGTCCTGCAGGGAATGCGGATACGTGGCAAAATGCCCCAACTGCGGATTATCCCTTGTTTACCACAAAAACGGCATGATGGTGTGTCACTACTGCGGACATGAGGAAAGAGCAGCCACAGCCTGTCCTGAATGCGGAAGCACCTTCGTAAGGTATTTCGGCAGCGGAACAGAAAAAATCGAAGAAACTGTTCAGGGACTCTTCCCGGGAAGGGCGGTGGACAGAGTGGATCTTGATTCCATAAAGAAAAAGGGTGAGCTGAACAGGAAGCTGAAGCGATTCGAAAGGGGAGAGACGGATATTCTCATCGGCACCCAGCTTATAGCCAAGGGTCTTGATTTCAAGAATGTGGGACTTGTGGGAATAGTGTCGGCGGATGTGTCTCTGAACATTCCCGATTACAGATCTCCGGAGAGAGCATTCCAGCTTATCACCCAGGCGGCGGGAAGAGCCGGCAGGGGAAGTGAGCCGGGAAAGGTGATAATACAGACCTACAGCCCTCAGCACTACGCGGTGACAATGGCTGCGGCGGGTGACTACGAGGCCTTTTACAGAGCGGAGAACAGCTTCAGAAAGTACATGATGTATCCCCCTTACAGCGACATATTCCAGATAGTGTTCACCTCTGCATCAGAGGAGGCTGCCCGGGAGGGGGCGACACTGTGGCACCGCCGGCTTATGGAGCTTTTGCCTGAGGAGGACAGGGTAAATGTCTTCGATCCCCAGCAGGCATACATGAGCAGGGTAAGAGACACATACAGATACTCTCTGATAATCAAGTGTCCCAGAGGCAGCAGGCAGAGATATGCGGGGATGATAAACATCCTGCAGGAAGAGGAAACATTAAGAGCAAGAAAGAAAAAAGCAGATTTCATTGCTGTGGTGGATATCAATCCATACAGCTTCACATAAGAACGTCAGATAAACAGAAACGTCAGACAGGAGGAGTTATGGCATTAAGAAACATTGTAACAGAAGGTGACCCGATACTGAGAAAGCAGTGCAAGCCCGTTGGAGAGGTAACGGAAAGGATTCAGATGATTCTGGACGACATGGTTGAAACTATGCGTGATGCGGAGGGCGTGGGTCTTGCCGCACCCCAAGTGGGAATCATGAGAAGAATGTTCGTTGCAGAACCTGAACCTGAGAGAGTTTACTGCTTCGTGGATCCGGAAATCGTAACCCTTGAGGGTGAACAGGAAAGCCTGGAGGGCTGTCTCTCGGTTCCGGGAATGACAGGAACGGTCATGAGACCTGAAAGAATCAGAATCAGGGGTCTGGACAGATACGGCAAGATGCAGGAATACGATTTCGAGGGAATGGATGCAATAGTAATGTGTCACGAGTTCGATCATCTGGAGGGTGTTCTCTACATCGACAAGGCTGTTGAAATGCACGACATGAACGAGTAATAAAAACCGAGAACATACAGTAACAAGAGGAGTAGATAATGAAGCTTGTGTACATGGGAACGCCTGATTTCGCAGTGCCGGCACTGGAGGCGCTGGCAAAGGCGGGACACACAATCGAATACGCGGTAACCCAGCCCGACACAGTCAGAGACAGGGGCAAAAAGGTGAAATTCCCTCCGGTTAAGGAAAAAGCCCTGGAGCTGGGAATTCCCGTTCTGCAGCCTGAGAAAATCAGAAAGAACGAAGAATTCCTGAGCCTCATTGAAGAGGCTGCTCCCGATGCCGTAATCGTTGCGGCTTACGGTAAACTTCTTCCGGAGAGACTGCTGAAGACGCCGCGGCTGGGATGTCTGAACATCCACGGCTCACTCCTGCCCCGGTTCAGAGGCGCAGCACCTATTCAGGCTGCTATAATCGAAGGAGACCGGGAGACGGGAATAACCATCATGCACATGGAGAAGGGCCTGGATACGGGGGATATGATTGCAAAGGCAGCAACACCGATAGGACGCAAGACGGGGCAGCAGCTCCACGACGAGCTGGCCCTTATGGGAGCAGAGCTCATTGTCAGCACCCTTGAGGATATTGAAGCCGGCAGAGCAGAACGCCGGAAGCAGGATGATGCGCTGTCAACATATGCCCCTATGATAGCCAAGGAAGACGGGCATATTGACTTCACGGAAACTCCCGACAGAATCGAGAGAAAGATTCGAGCCTTTGATCCATGGCCCGGAACCTTCGCCCGTCTTGGAGACAGGACCTTCAAGTTCTGGGAGGCAGAGGTTATTGACAGGGATCCCGGCGCAGAGCCGGGAACGGTTCTGGCAGCCGGAAATGAGGGTCTGGATATTGCAGCAGCAGGAGGAATTCTGCGGGTTCTGCAGCTTCAGGCTCCCGGCAAGAAGAGAACCCGGGCGGCGGATTACCTGAGGGGCAATTCCATTGAAATAGGCTCCGTTTTAAGATAAAATACAGTTTGAGGTGATTTTATGTATTACTATGGCTTTGATCCGACTATAATAATTCTGATTCCTGCAATCATTTTCACAGTCTATGCCCAGGCTAAGGTCAAGAGGGCATATGCCACCTATTCCAGAATTCCGGTAAGAAGCGGAATAACTGGACAGCAGGCGGCAAGAATGATTCTGGACAGAAACGGAATGGGACATGTTCCCATCGAAACCATTTCGGGACAGCTTACCGACAATTACGACCCAACAAAGGATGTGATGCATCTGTCCCAGGGAATATGTCACGGCAACTCCATTGCTTCAGTTGCGGTGGCTGCCCATGAATCAGGCCATGCCATCCAGGATGGAACAAACTACGGATTTCTTAAGTTCAGAATAGCCATGGTGCCGGTTGTAAACCTCGTATCCGGTGCATCATGGCCTCTTATCATTATTGGGATTCTCCTGGCTGCCGCAGGAAAGGCCATTGGAGGACTGATAATGGATATCGGGATTATCATGTTTCTGGTTGTTGTGCTTTTTCACACCGTAACACTGCCTGTGGAATTCAACGCAAGCAGACGTGCTCTGGCGCAGCTGTCGGAACTTGGAATAGTGGACGAAACTGAAATGAAAGGTGCCAGGAAGGTGCTGTCGGCAGCAGCGATGACATATGTAGCTGCTCTGGCCGTATCCGTCCTGAACCTGATAAGAATTCTAGCTATTAGGGGGAGCAACGACTGATGGATATTAACAGGAAAACAGCTTATCTGACTTTGCTGGACGTGGAATCCAGAAGAGCCTACTCAAACCTTGCACTGAATCACAAAATCACAATGAACAAACCAAACTCTCCTGCCTTTGTGAGAGAACTGGTATACGGAGTCCTGGAGAGGATGCTGACCTTGGATTACTTCATCGATCAGATTCTGGATGAGGGCATAGAGAGCCTCAAGAATCCGGAACTGACCATCATGAGAATGGGAGTGTATCAGCTGACACACATGAACTCCGTTCCTGAATACGCCGCAGTGAGCACAAGCGTTGATCTTGCCAAGAAATACTGCAAAGGCAGGGCAGGCCTTGTTAACAAGGTTCTGAGAGAGTATCAGAACAGAAAGATCCAGATGCATCTTCCGCCAAGGGATGAAGACGAGGTCAGATATCTTTCGCTGAAGTATTCATATGCGCCTTGGATTATTGAAACGTGGCTGAAATACTACAGCGTTGCCTTCGTGGAGAAGCTGCTGGAGGCAGGAAACAGCAAGCCGCCTCTTACCATGAGAATCAACTGGCTCAAGGTAAGAAAGCAGGATCTCATAAGCGCCCTTGAGGAGAGGGGATATGAGGTTCAGGAGGGAAATCTGTGTCAGAATGCCATAAAGGTCAAGGGCAGCGAGGTTCTTGAATCTGAGCTGTTCAAGCACGGACTCTTCACCCCTCAGGATGAGAGCTCCATGCTTGTTTCCGAGAAAATCGGCGTAAGGCAGGGAGATCTGGTAATGGATGTCTGCGCGGCACCGGGAGGTAAGACGACGGCAATAGCCGAGAGAATGAACAACACAGGCAAGGTAATTGCCTCGGATATATATCGCAGGAAGCTTGACCTCGTGGACAAGGAGGCCAAGAGACTGGGAATAACAAACATCGAGACGAGATCCTGGGATGCCACCAGGGTGGATTCCACAATGGTTCGCAAGGCGGACAGAGTGCTGGTGGACGCACCTTGCTCGGGACTGGGAGTCGTAAGGAGAAAGCCTGAGATAAAATACAAGGAAAAGGATGACGACATGGAACTGCTGCCAAAGAAGCAGCTGGCAATCCTCTCAGCATCCTCATCCTATGTGAAACCGGGAGGAACGCTGCTTTACAGCACCTGCACAATAAATCCGGAGGAAAATGAGAAAGTTGTAGAGGCCTTCCTGAAAAAGAACAGGGACTTCAAGAAGGAAGAACGGCTTCTGCTTCTGCCTAACGTAAATGATACAGACGGATTCTTCATATGCGTAATGAAGAGAGACAACCTGCTTGAATAGCCGGAATGAAAGGAGTATTAAAACCAATGCTTCAGATAGGTTTTAAATGTAACAGAGGTGTTGTAAGAAAGAACAACGAAGATGCCTGCTTTGTCATCCCGAATCAGGATGTATACATAGTGGCGGACGGTGTTGGCGGAAACAACTCCGGAGAGATTGCCAGCAGCACTGCTGTTGAATCTCTGGCATCCTTTGTTAAGGCCAACGATCTGGGACTGTGCGGCAGCCCCGATGAAATCTTCGGGTTCTTTACCGAGGCACTGGATATTGCCAACAGAAGAGTTTTCGAAATGGGCAGAGAGGATTCTGCATGCAGAGGAATGGCATCAACAGTTGTCATGAGCTACATTAACGGCGGGTCTGCATACCTGGCCAATGTGGGAGACAGCAGAGCATATCTGTTCAGAAACGGAAGACTCAAGAGAATAACGAAAGATCACACATATGTTAACGAGCTGATTGACCAGGGTGTAATCACTGAGAAGGAAGCTGAGAGTCACAGTCAGAAGAATGTTATAACAAAAGCCATAGGCGCAGAATCTGAGGTGGAACCGGATTTCTACAAGGTTGGGCTTGCCAGAGGCGACATTATGCTGCTCTGCACCGACGGACTCTATGGGGAAGTGGGAGAAGACCGAATGGCGGACATGCTGAGACTGGCTGTCTCCAAGGATGTCAAGATGAACGACCTTTGCGGAGCCTTTGTTGACGAAGCAATCCTGGCAGGGGGCAGAGACAATATTACAGTGATTTGCATCAGAATTTGATTGCTATAGGAGGAAGAAATGAGCAAGGTACTCGCAAACAGATACGAACTTCTGGGAAGAGTCGGCGAGGGCGGAATGTCTGTTGTGTACAAGGCAAAGGACAGACTGCTTAACAGGTTCGTGGCGGTGAAAATTCTCAAGCCCGAATTTATCGGTGATCAGAAATTCATAGACAGTTTCAGAAGAGAGTCCCAGAATGCGGCAAGCATGAGCCACCCCAATATCGTTAACATCTACGATGTAGGACGTGAGGGCAACATACACTACATAGTCATGGAGCTCATTGAGGGTAAGGCTCTCAGCGACTACATAAAGGATCAGGGGCCTATGGCATATCCTAAGGTGATTGCCCTGTCGAAACAGATAGCGGCAGCCCTTGCCTTTGCCCACAAGAACCACATAATACACAGGGATGTGAAGCCACACAACGTTATGATAACACCTAACGGCACGGCTAAAATCACTGACTTCGGAATCGCAAAGGCAGTAAACGCCGCAACGATAGTTGACAATACAGACGGTATAGTGGGATCTGTTCACTACTTCTCGCCGGAGCAGGCAAGGGGCGGATACGTGGACGAAAAGTCGGATATTTACTCCCTTGGTATCGTAATGTACGAGATGCTCACGGGACAGGTGCCATTTGACGGGGACAATCCTGTAAACATAGCTCTCCAGCATATAAACAGCGAGATGGTTCCGCCGTCACAGCTGGTGGATGGTGTGCCTCCTGCACTGGAGCATATCATCATGAAGTGCTGTGACAAGTATCCCGTTAACAGATACGCCTCAGCGGAGGATCTCATTGAGGCACTGAACAATCTGGATTTTGTCAGCAGTGTTGTGGGAGACTCCGTTCTTATGGGAGGAGGCGCTGCAGCAGGCCGTGAAAAGGCAAGAAGACAGGAGTCTAAGGGACGGGGACCTCTTGCGGAAACTGACTACGATGACGGGGAAGATCCGGCAGACGAATACAGAGAAGGCACCAGAAAGGGCAAAGCCTTCAACAAGAAAAAGAAAAAGAAAATGATAATAATCGGCGCTGCCGCAGCCGCGGTGGTTCTGATACTTGCACTCATTCTGGCACTCACCGGAGGCGAGGAAATAGAGGCACCTGATTTCTCGGGACTCACCTATGAACAGGCTGAACAGATGGCTGAGGAATACGATGTCAAGATAAAGCTTGGAGATGAGGTAATCAGCGAAACGGTTGACAAGGGAATCATCGTGTCCCAGGATCCTGAGGCAGGCGAGACCATTAAGACAGGCAGCACCATCACGGTTAACGTGAGCAAAGGCCTGGGCGACGGAAGTGTTCCTAACGTGGTTGGAATGATGGAGGGTGACCTGTCGGAATTCCTTAATGGCACAGGCTTCGAGCTGGGAGCAGTAACCCAGCAGGCAAGCGAGAAACCTGAAGGAACCGTTCTCAAGCAGACACCTGAGGCAGGTGAAGAGGTTGAGAAGGGCACCAAGATCGATGTTGTTGTCAGCGACGGTTCAAAGGCTCAGGGCACGGTGCCGTCACTGCTGGGTTATTCCGTTTCAGAGGCTCAGAGCCTGCTTGCAAATGAGGGTCTGAAGCTGGGTAACGTAAGCTCTGAGTACAGCAGCTCCTACGGAGACGGAGAGATTATCTACCAGCAGTACAAGGCAGGAACAAAGCTTACGAAGAACTCCACAGTAAGCGTAACAATCAGCAAGGGCAAGAAGCCGGAGCCTACAACTGTGCCGTCTACACAGGATGCTGAGGATAATGAGCCTGAAGACTGATAGGGGCACAGCGCACCGGGAACAAAGATGACAGAGATACTTAGAGGAACAATAATAAAGGGAATCGCCGGATTTTATTATGTGAAATCCGGCGATACCGTATACAGATGCAAAGCCAGGGGAATCTTCAAGGAACGGGGCATCAAGCCTGCAGTGGGAGATTCCGTTGAGATGGAGGTCATCCCGGATAACGATGACAGTCTGATTACGGAGATTCTCCCCAGAAGGAACAGCTTCATACGACCCTTCGTGGCAAATGTGGACTGCTTCGCCATTGTGGCTGCAGCAGCAAAGCCGAAGCCTGTTCTCCAGACAATAGACAGGTTTGCGGTTATGGCCGAGAGAGCCGGGGCGGAAATCATCATGTGCATCAGCAAGTGCGACCTTAAGGGAAGCCGGGAGCTTTTGCAGGAAATATATTCGCCGCTGTATCCCGTTGTATGCATCAGCCGGGACAGCGATGAAGGCATTGAGGAGCTTAAGAGACTTATAGCCGGTAAATCCGTGGCACTGGCAGGAGCCTCAGGAGTTGGCAAATCCACAATCATAAACAGGCTTATTCCGGG
>JALFKB010000007.1 GCA_022775805.1 Clostridiales bacterium | reverse complement strand
AATTGAACCCGGCGAGGAGGGCTTTGCATCTGCCTACAGAGAGCTCCGGGAGGAGACTGGTATCGGCGAGAAGGATGTGGTGCTGAGCCACATGATGGACTTTACCTATTACAATCAGGATTGTTATGTTGAGGTTTATGTTGGAAATCTGTCCCGGGAGGTTCAGCTGATTCCCGAGAAGCATCCTCTGGAATGGCTTCCTGTTACCGAGGATTTCTTTGATCTCGACAGATTCGCAGGGGAGGGTAACATCGGGCATATGGTGGAGCAGGTACGGGACTACGGCAAAGGCATGTTGGAACCTTGTTCGCCAATCGCGGATTGATGACGCGACTTCTGCGGCGATCATCAGCGAATCGACGATACAATTTCTGCGGCGAGCACCTGGGGAAGCGGCTGCACCGCAGCTGTTCCGGGCCAATCTGGGCTATTTTAGTCCAGATTGTTTTTTTGGTGTTTTTTTGAGCTGCAGCTATGTACAACATATTGTATTGGATGTATAATCACACTATCGAAATCCCCAATATGCTGATGCTGAGGGGCGGAAGAACTACAGAGTAAATCAATTTCAATTCATTTATACAGGAGGAACCAACATGTCAGTAACTATTACAGGAAACGCAGATCCAAGAGAAGCTCAGGCTTATGTAGAATATCTTGAAAACAAGTTCAACAGGAAGGTTAGCAAGCTGGACATCAACATCGACGGCGAATTCGCAGATCTTTCATATGAGCTGGAACATGTTCCATTTGAAAGAATCAGAAGAATCACCGGATATCTGGTAGGAACAATGGATCACTGGAACGATGCCAAGAGCGCTGAGGAGAGAGACAGAGTGAAGCACTCCCTGGGCAACAGCGAAATGGAATCAATCTCCTAAGTACCATCTCAGGAGCTCAATCTCGCGATGCCATCCGGTATAATACGAATATAATACGAACAATAAAGTCTAACTCGCAGGGCACCCTCAGGCAGCTGCGAAAGGCTGATTATGTGGCACTTTCAGTCCCATATCCTTTTACTACTACACCCTTTAACTGGTGGATTTAAAGTGCTATAATGAACGCGTGAACAGGGCTGAAGAGCCCGGTGTTCGCGCGTTTTAGATTTTTATAGAAAGGATTTTACATAAAATGTATAAGGAAGCAATGCGTGCCGCATGGGCAGAAATCAATGTAACTAATCTTGATTACAACATCAAACAGATTAAAGAAAAGGTTGGCCCGGATAAAAAGATTACCGGAATCATCAAGGCCGACGGTTACGGACACGGCTCCGTGAAATGTGCCACTGTGCTCAGAGCAAACGGTGTTGACTCCTTCGGAGTTGCGACACTCTCCGAGGCAATCAAGCTGAGAGAGGCCGGATTCGCAACTGAACAGATTCTGATTCTGGGCCTTACACCGGATCCATATGCAGACGTGCTGGTTGAATACAACCTTACTCCGGTTGTATGCAGCTTCACAAACGCCGAGGCAATAAGCAGAGCTGCCGCAAAGGCAAACACAGTTCTAGACTGCTACATTGCAGTAGATACAGGAATGGGAAGAATCGGCTACTGTCCTGAAGATCCCGGTGCTGTGGAAGACGTTAAGCTTATCGCAGGCCTATCAAACCTGAGAATAATCGGTGTCTTCTCACACTTTGCTACAGCAGATGCCGCTGACAAGAACTATGCACACATGCAGGAAAACAGATATGCTAAATTCCACAAGGCTCTTGCCAATGCAAACATTCCTACACCGTGGAAGGCTCTTTCAAACAGCGCCGCCATCATGGAGATTCCGTCTGCGCACTACAATCAGGTTCGTCCGGGAATCATTCTTTACGGGCTTTATCCATCAGACGAGGTGGACAGAAATCAGCTGGATCTGAAGCCTGCAATGAGTGTAAAGGCAAACATCGTTCATCTGAAAAAGGTTCCTGCAGGAACCTCCATCAGCTACGGCAGAAGATGGACGGCAACTGAGGACAGCCTCATAGCAACAATCCCTCTGGGATATGCCGACGGATATCCTAGACCGTATTCCCAGCAGGCAGAGGTTATCGTTAACGGCGTTAAGGCTCCGATAACAGGCAACATATGCATGGACCAGTGCATGATAGACGTAACCCATGTTCCTTATGTTCGCCTGGGAGACGAGGTAACTGTAATGGGTAAGGACGGCATCTACGAAATATCAGCTGACGACATCGCCAGAGCAACAGGCACCATCAACTATGAAATCGCCTGCGCCTTCGGACAGCGCCTGCCAAAGGTATACGTATATTAATCACGCGATACAACAGTAACGCAAAGGCACGAAATAACCGGCAGCCCCGGGAGTATCATCTCCGGCCTGCCGGTTATTTATTACTCAGAAGTTATTTATTACTCAGAATCTGCTGCTTTTGCCGAAGCCCGTTCTGTACCCCAGCTTCTCAAGGTCCTCGTCAAGAATCTCATAGCCCAGTCTGTAGGCATCCAGATTGGCCCCTGCAATGCTGGCGTTGAAGTTTTCCTTGATTTCCTCCTCAACTGTCTGATAGTGGATCTTAGGCATCAGCCTCGTAAGCGCCCCCAGGGCGATGATATTCACAACAAAGGGCTTGCCCATATCCTCGGCACGCTGAGTTGCCTGGATTCTGTAGACATTCGGTCTGTCACTTTCAACCAGAGTGCTGTTAATGAGAACAATCGCATCATCCTTAACCGTATCGATGTACTTGTCGTAGCCCACCTGATTCAGTGCAACGAACACATCCGCATCCTCCACCTTCATGTAGTCGATCTCCTCGTCGGAGATAACAACCTCCGCCTTGCAGGCACCGCCTCTGGCCTCAGGGCCGTAGGACTGTGTCTGGGCAATGTTGTAGTTTTCACCAAGCCCGTATGCCTTTGAAAGAAGTACCGATGCCAGTATTACTCCCTGCCCGCCGGATCCGGCGAATCTTACATTTAGTCTCATTGCTGTTATTCCTCCGCTTCCACATCAATTGCTCCGTCCGGACAGAGTCTTTCACACATTCTGCATGCAATGCAGTTTTCCGGTTTTGATACTGCCGGCATGCTTGTGCCGTAATTGTTTCTCTTCTTGGATTTTATGAATATTTTTTTCGGGCATGCTGTCAGGCAGATGTTGCAGCCTTTGCAGCAGGCTTCATCTATCGTTATGTTTGCCATTTTATTTGTCTCCCGGGTTATCCCTTATATTTATCTTACACCGCATTCAATCAGTTTCGCCTCAACCTTGTCTAAATACTCCACAGCCTCAGGATTGTTAATGAAAACGCCTATCGGGTATTTGCCGTCGCACTTCTCAGGAATGCTGTTGCCCTTCAGAGCCTCTGGCTCCGGCTTCACAAGGAAGGTGTTTTTCTTGTAAATCTCCATTATTTTGGCAGGATCCTTCTCGCCCCAGATGTTTTTTCCCGCCTGAACCGGACACTGGGAAAACACCTCGATGAAGGAGAACCCGTTGTGCTCCATCCCCTCTGCTATTGACTTTGCCAGCTGAACAGGATGAGCTGTGGTCCATCTTGCCACATAGCTTGCGCCAAGATTTGCCACCAGGCTGCAGGCATCAATAGGCATGTCTATACATCCGTAAGGGGACGTTTTTGTCTTAGCCTCAAGAGGTGTTGTAGGTGATTTCTGCCCCCCTGTCATTCCGTATATGTTGTTGTTAACCATCACCACCGTCAGATCAATGTTCCTTGCTGCCGCATGAAGGAGATGGTTGCCCCCTATTGCCACGCAGTCTCCGTCCCCTGTGAACACCAGAATCTTCTTGTCGGGACGGGAAAGCTTCAGCCCCTCGGCAAAGGGTAGCGCTCTTCCGTGCATTGTGTGAATTACATCCAGCTTGTAGTAGCAGGGAATCCAGGAGGAACAGCCGATGCCCGATACACAGGCCACATCATCCTTGCAGCCCAGCTTTTCCATGGCCTCCATGGCCGCAACCTGTATTATTCCGTTGCCGCAACCCGGACAGAAGAGTGTCGGGAGAGCCTCCTTCTTTATGTATTTCTCATATAGCCTGTTCATTATCTCTCCTCCTCTTCAAGACCTGTAACCTCAAGTATTCTGTCCAGTATCTCCGTCGGTGTATGGATGTCTCCACCGCACTTCGGCATAGATATTACTGTTTTGTCCTTAAGCGCTCTTTCTACTTCTCTTGTGTATTTGCCCACATTCATCTCCGGTACTATGACCGTATCTACCCTCTCTGTTGCCTGCTTCAGCAGCTCCTCCGGGAAGGGCCATACCGTATTTATTTTCACAAGTCCCACCTTAAGGTGACTGTAGTCCGTATGCAATGTCTTGTTAACGCCCCTCTTCAGAATGTCACGGAAAATCTTGAACTTTGGTCCCAGTCTGTCATCCCTGATTCCCCGGGCGTGTTTTACGGCGTTCATGGAAGGTCTGGCAACGGAGCCGTAGGCCACAATTGCCACATCTGCATCCTCCATGCAGTAGCTGTCTATGCTTGAAATAACATCAACATGATCCCGGATTTTTCGATTTATGCTGTTAATGAAGTCACCGCTTCTGGATGCGATGTGCCCGATTCTCCTTCCCTGCTCATCGTGGAGCTGTCCTTCAACCATGCTGTTTGCTCCCTGGAAGAAGTCCGCCTGAGGTGAAACAACGTACTTGTGCTTTTCCCTTTTTATCTCCTTCTGACCTTCCCTGATTGTTATCTTCTCTCTCATATGTCCCACAACCTCGTCTGCCAGAAGTATTACCGGAGTTCTGAACTGTTCGGCAAGCTCAAAAGCCCTTATGGTGAAATCGTACATTTCCTGAACCGACGATGGGGCCAGCACGATAATTCCGTAATCTCCGTGGCTGCCGTAGCGGGCCTGATATATGTCCTGCTGGGATGACAGTGTGGGCTGTCCCGTGGAGGGGCCTCCCCGCTGTACATTAACAATGACAATAGGCGTCTCCGTTACCGCTGCGAATCCGATGGCCTCCTGCATGAGAGTGTATCCCGGACCGGATGTGGCGGTCATTGCCTTGCTGCCGCCCCACCTTGCACCGATAATCGCGCAGGCGGAACCTATTTCGTCCTCCATCTGAATAAAAGCGCCCCCTGCCTTCTGCATCTCTGCGGACATCATCTCTATTATCTCCGTTGACGGAGTAATGGGATATCCCGCAAAAAATCTGCATCCTGCATAGAGCGCTCCCTTGGCACAGGCTTCATTTCCCTGTAGCACCACTTCGTTTAACTTTTCGGGTTTTGCGTCCATTTTTTAGCCTCTTTTTTCTCCTTTTTATACAGTGCGAATGGCGAAGAAAATGTCTTCCTTCTGAAATCATACTAACATTGTATACGATTCTCTTCAATTAAAAACCCTTGAAAAATCAAGGGTTTTCGTGTTCTATTATCGAATTTTGTATTATTGTATACGATTTTACTCTGCTAAAACGGTGCTCTGTTTTCCTGCTGAACAATCCGTCTGAACCATCCGCCTTAACCCGCGGCTCGGCCCGCAGTCCGTACCTGCGGCCGCCGTTATCTCTCCAGCTTGCTTTCGCAGTAGATGCATCTGTAAACGCCCTTCTCCCTGTCTGTGAGACGGAATCTGTGAGGCAGCTCCTGCTCAACTGTGGTAATGCAGCGAGGGTTCTTGCACTTTACGAAGCCTTCGATTTCATCCGGCATGTCAAAGTGCTTTCTCTTTGCCAGCTGTCCGCCTTTGATGTAGTTTACTGTGATGTTAGGGTCAACGAATCCGATGGCGTCGATGTTGATGTCGATCATCTTATCAATTTTGATAATGTCCTTCTTGCCGTATTTAACGCTTTCGGCGTTCTTGATCAGTGCAACCTGGCAGTCCAGCTTGTCAAGTCCCAGAATCTCATATAACTTCATTCCCTCTCCGGCCTTGATATGATCCAGCACGAGACCGTCTTCTATCTTTCCAATTATCATCTTTATTCCTCCCTAATTCCCGGGACACCTTCCCGGCTACTTTCTGTACTTTCTGTACTTCCTCTATCAGGTAATTCTCTTCTATTCAAATAGTCTAACGTCTTCTATTTTGCCTCTGCCAGCAGCTTCAGAATGAGTGCCATTCTGATATACTTGCCGTTGAGAACCTGCTCGAAGTATCTGGCTCTCGGATCCTCGTCAACAGCAACGGAAATCTCGTTTACTCTCGGCAGCGGATGGAGAATGGCCAGATCTGCCTTTGCATTATTCAGCTTGTCCGGTGTGAGAATGTAGCTGTCCTTCAGTCTCAGGTAATCCTGCTCGTTGAAGAAACGCTCTCTCTGAACTCTTGTCATGTACAGTATGTCAAGCTCAGGCATTGCGCTTTCAAGATCAGTTGTCTCAACGAAATCCATGTTGTTCTTAACAAGAACCTCCTGCTTCAGGTATTCCGGAATTCTCAGTTCCTCAGGAGCGATGAGAACGAACTTCACGTTCTGGTATCTTGACATGGCCGTAATGAGAGAGTGAACTGTACGACCGAACTTCAGGTCACCGCAAAGGCCTACAGTCATGTTGTCAAGTCTTCCCTTTTCTCTGCTGATTGTGAGCAGGTCTGTAAGGGTCTGAGTCGGGTGGTTGTGTCCGCCGTCTCCTGCGTTGATTACAGGAACTGTGGACTTGGCGCTGGCAACTACCGGTGCACCTTCCTTAGGGTGTCTCATTGCAATGATATCCGCATATGCGCCTACTGTTCTGATGGTGTCGGCAACGCTTTCTCCCTTTGCTGCTGAGGAGCTCTGGGCCTCTGAGAATCCCAGAACGTTTCCTCCCAGCTCATACATTGCCGCTTCAAAGGAAAGTCTCGTTCTTGTGGAAGGCTCGAAGAACAGTGTTGCAAGCTTCTTGCCTTTGCACTTCTCACAATATTCTTCAGGCTTGGCGATTATGTCCTTCGCCACTGCTATCATCTCGTCAATTTCGCTGACCGATAAATCCATAATGTCAATTAAGTGTCTCATACTACCTCCCATTCTCTTCAATAAATTTCATTAACTGTTCATATCCGTTTTTATCTACAAGCCCTCTTTCAAGAGCCATTTCTGCCGCTGTATTGAAGTCGGACAGGCTCACGTTTCTCACACCTGCCTCTTCCATTCTTCTGAGGCCCTTCTCCATTCCGTATGTGAAGATGCTTACGATGCCCAGAACCTCAGCGCCTGCTTCCCTGAGGGCTTCAACTGTCTGAACAGCGCTTCCGGCTGTGGAGATCAGATCCTCCACAACAACAACCTTCTGACCCTTCTCAAGGCGTCCCTCAATGCGATTGTTTCTGCCGTGATCCTTGCTGGAGCCTCTGACATATCCCATAGGCAGTCCCAGAACATGTGCCGCTATTGCAGCGTGGGCAATTCCTGCGGTGCTTGTTCCGAAGAGGGCCTCTGCCTGGGGATACTCTCTTTTAACAGTTTCCGCAATTGCCTGCTCCACATCATTTCTGCTTTCTGTTGATGTGAGTATAAGTCTGTTGTCGCAGTAAACCGGGCTCTTGATGCCGCTGGCCCAGGTAAAGGGCTCCTCAGGTCTGAAGAATACCGCACCGATATCCAGAAGGTGGCCTGCCACCAGTGTCTTTATTTCGTTCTGTCCTTTCATCCTACAAACTCCTCTCTGCATTTTCTGTATGCCGCAAGCGGGTCCTCCGCTGCAGTTATGCTTCTTCCTACCACTATGTAATCCGAGCCAAGCTCTCTTGCCTTTGCAGGCGTTGTCACTCTCCTCTGGTCTCCTGCCGCGTCCCCTGCAAGTCTCACTCCCGGGGTAACTGTCAGGAAGTCATCGCCGCAGGCCTCGTGAATCATCCCCGCTTCAAGAGGGGAGCATACCACACCGTTAAGTCCGGTGCAAAGGCAGTTCCTGCCGTATTCCGTTACCACCTCGGTGAGGCTTCTGTTGATGAGAATCTCTTCCCTCATGACTTCCTCGGTTGTTGAGGTGAGCTGTGTCACTCCTATGAGAGTTCCTCTGAAGTTCTCTCTGGCCGCCTCCATCATCGCCTTGGCGCCTGCTGCATGAAGGTTGCACATGTCCACATCCAGTCCGTCAAGAACCTTCATTGCCCTGCCCACCGTATTAGGTATGTCGTGGAGCTTCAGATCAAGAAAGATCTTGTGTCCCCTTTCCTTAAGGGTCTTTACTATTTCGGGGCCTTCCCCGTAAAACAGCTCCATGCCTATCTTCACATATGGTCTTTCGGCTCCCAGCTTCTCCAGGAACTTCAGTGTTTCCCCGGCGTTGGGGAAGTCACAAGCTATGATTACGTCTTTTCCCATCAGTGTGCACCTCCTGTTATCTCTCTCAGTTCAGTAATTCCGTATTTCTCCATTGCAGCCGGCAGATTAAGGATAATGTCTCTGCAGGCATAGGGATTTACAAGGTTTGCCGAGCCCACCTGGACAGCCGCAGCTCCTGCCAGCATCATCTCCAGCACATCCTCCGGACAGCTGACACCGCCGCAGCCCACAATTGGAATCTTCACTCTCTCGTAGGCCTGATACACCATTCTCAAGGCCACCGGCAGTACAGCAGGTCCCGAGAAGCCCCCCATCTTGTTGGCTATTACCGGCTTGCCGGTTCTAAGGTTTATTCTCATTCCCTGAAGGGTGTTTATAAGGGTAAGCCCGTCTGCCCCCGCATCTTCGCATGCAAAGGCAATCTCCCCTATGTCTGTTACATTTGGTGACAGCTTAACTATGAGGGGTTTGCAGCCCTCAGCTGCTTTCTGCTCATCCAGCGCCCTTCTCACTGCCCCTACAACCTTCGCAGCTTCCCCGGGATCCGTTCCGAAGGCCATGCCGCCGTTGTGTACGTTAGGGCAGGAGATGTTAAGCTCAATCCATCCCACCTGAGGGCAGGCCGCCAGAGCCGATGCCACCCTCACATATTCCTCAATGCTGAAGCCGCTGACATTTGCCATAACCGGCTTGTGGAATATTTCCTTCATGGCTGGAAGCTCTTCGGCTATTACCCTGTCCACTCCCGGATTCTGAAGCCCTACTGAGTTGATAAGGCCTTCCCTGCATTCTGCTATTCTCGGTGTGGGGTTCCCGAAGCGGGCTTCACCTGTTGTTCCCTTAAAGGAGAATGTTCCCAGTATGTTTATGTCATAAAGCTCTGCGAATTCTCTTCCGTATCCGAAGGTTCCGCTGGCGGGAATCACCGGATTGTCAAGCTCCACTCCGCAGAGGTTAACTTTCATGTCTACCATATTATTTCCCTCCTTTCCAGGACGGGTCCTTCCTTGCATATTCTCTTGTTTCCGTATTTCGTTTCGCAGGAGCATCCCATGCAGGCGCCGAAGCCGCAGCCCATTCTCTCCTCGAAGCTGAGCCAGCCCGGCAGGTCTGCCTTTGCCTGTCTGTCAATTGCCTTGAGCATTCCCTCAGGGCCGCAGGCAAAAAAAGAGGTGCAGTCAAGCTCTGACATCAGATCTGTTACAAAGCCTTTAACACCCTGACTTCCGTCCTCAGTGGCCACCATTACAGGGACTCCAAGCTCCCTGAATTTCTCCGTGTAGAATATTTCGCCGGCCGCTTTGAAGCCCAGAATTACCGTAGGCATTGCCCCTGCCTTTGCAAGCTCTCTGCAAAGGCCGTACATTGGGGGCACTCCGGCTCCGCCCCCTATGAGCACCGGGAATTTCCCGATTTCACTGCTGACGGTGTCATAGCCGTTGCCCAGGGGAAGGAGAACCTCAAGGCTGTCCCCCTGCTGAAGGCGGCTCATGGTTTCCGTTCCTGCTCCCACGGTCTTGTATATTATTGTTATTGATTTCTCGTCCCAGCTGCAGATTGAAATTGGTCTTCTCAGATAAAAGCCTTCAATCTTAATATTGATGAACTGTCCCGGCTTAAGCTCCTCTGTGGAGAAGGTTTTCTCCCCATCACGTATGTCTGCCGGCACTTCAAGAATCATTTCATATGTTCTGTCTGCTATTTCTCTGTTGCTTCTGATTTCAAGCTTCTTATTTATCAAATCTGTAAACCTCCTTCCCGTCTATGTATGCTGCCAGGCATCTGCCCTGCACCCGCAATCCTTCAAATGGGGTGCTTCTGCCTTTGCTTCTGAATTCCTCAGGATTGATTTCGTATTCCTCTTCCAGGTTCCATACTGACCAGCTGTCGTCGCTGTTAGCGAGGCCGAATCTCTCAGCCGGCGCTGTGCTCATCATTTCCACGAGCCTTTCCAGAGTTATTATTCCTTCCTTCACCAGCTTCGTATAAAGCACCGGGAAGGCTGTCTCCAGGCCCACTATTCCGAAGGCGCATTCCTCGAAGGCTTTGCTCTTCTCCTCCATGCCGTGGGGTGCGTGGTCTGTGGCTATCATGTCTATTGTTCCGTCTTTGATTCCTTCAAGGAGAGCCTGTCTGTCCTCTTCTCCTTTTATTGGCGGGTTCATTTTGAATCTTCCCGGACAGGCGCCGGCCTTTGCGCCCCATTCTGCCTTGGCCCGTTCCACATCCTCCCTTGTCAGGGTCAGATAGTGAGGCGCCGTCTCGCAGGTTACGTCAAGACCTTCCGCCTTGGCCTGTCTTATGAGCTCCACGGATTCTCTTGCGGATATGTGGCATACGTGGTAGCTGCAGCCTGTTTCTCTAACCAGCTCAATGTCTCTTGCCAGCTGTTTGAATTCAGCTTCATTTGAATCCTTGGGGTAGTTTTCGTCCTCGCAGTGGGCCACTATGAGTTTTCCCAGCTCCCGGGCCTTTATCATGGCCTGTTTCATGAGCTCATCGGACATTACTCCGAAGCCGTCGTCTGTAAAGGCAACAACATCCTGGGCCAGCCCCTCAAGGTCTGCCACCTGATTGCCCGCCTGTCCTGCCGTGATGGCTCCGTATGGATACACTCTTATTACAGCATCCTTCTCGATGGCCTCAAGCTGTACCTTCAGGTTTTCTGTGCTGTCAGGACACGGTTTCAGATTCGGCATTGAGCATATGGCTGTGAAGCCTCCCGCTGCTGCCGCCTCTGTTCCTGTGCGAACTGTCTCCTTATATGAAAAACCCGGCTCTCTCAGATGAACATGTACATCTGTGAAACCGGGTAAAACATGGCAATTATTAAATCTTTCAAAAGGGAAATCAGCAACCTGCGGAGTG
>JALFKB010000112.1 GCA_022775805.1 Clostridiales bacterium | reverse complement strand
TCGGCAATGCCTTCTCCGGCAAACAAGCTCGCCAAAAGCGCCCAGGAGCTTGACAGCGAATTCGAAAACAAACAGGGCGACAGCTAATCCGTCGCCCTGCAGAATCTGCATTCCTTATCTTTTCCCGAACAGAACCGGCATACCGAATCCAGCGGTCTGTATCTGCCGTTAACTCTAAATACAAGTCCCCCGCAGGATTTAACAGGCAGAAGCCCGCCCCCTTCACTTATTCTTATTCCCAGCCCATCAAAATCCACCAGCAAAGGCAGCTTGGCCAGCTCACCGGTATCCATTCCGTAAAACCCCGGCCCGAAGCTGTCGGAGATTACCGTGTTGCCCAAAGATCCCCCAACACTGTTCGACTTAGCACTATCCTTGCTGATAATATCCATAGTCATATCCCTCAGGGCATCGGTGTAGGCGGTACCCCAGATATCTCCGTAGAGCTGATCCATTACAGACCTGTTCTCGAAGGAGAAATCTCCCGGGGACACAGCATATGCATACACCCCCTCCAGGGAGCCTGGCCCGATTTGGCTGAATCCGCTGCAATTAAATTCCGCAGTTCTGTTCCCGCTGTCTTCAAAGACCTCAAGGCAGGCGCTCTTAAGATTGAATTTCTCATAAAAGCTGTACCCTGCCACGGGCGCTATTGTCTCCAGCATTTCCCTTCGTATTTCGAAAGCAGCCCGGCGCATTCTGGTTTCCTTGGCGCCATCACCGCCTATTCCCGCCATTTCAACAAAGAGCTCCTCTGCCTTTGCATGAAGCTCTTTCATATTAATTTCTACTTTTCTCTGAAGATTCATCTGTTATCTCCTAAAGCCCATGGAGGTCAGATATTTTTCCTGAAAATCCGGCTCCCGGGCGAGCTCCACATGGGTGGCCAGGGAAGGTATCTCCTCTGCAAGCTCCATGGCCCGGCGGCTTACCATTGCCATGGAAACCCCTGCCCCTGCCGTATTGCCTGCGGAAACGATCATCTCCTCCGGAACCTCAGGCAGCAGTCCGATGTTCACTGCAGCTGCCTTGTCTATGTAGTTTCCGAAGGCTCCGCCTATTACAACTCTGCGTATATCTCCGGCATTTTTCCCGATTTTCCCAAGCATAAGCTCCACACCGGCATTTATTGCGCCCTTTGCCAGCTGAACCTCCCTGATATCATTCTGGGTAATGGCGATATCATCTCCTCCGGCCGTACATGCCAGCACAAACTGCCTCCGGCCATCCTCTTCCGTCAGCCTTCCTGAGAGATTCCTGTCAAATCCCTTGCTCGCCCATTCGTATCCGGCGGCAAGCCGTCCCCTTTCGTCAATGAGACCGGCATTGAGCATCTGTGATACGGCATCTATCAGCCCTGAGCCGCAGATACCTATTGCCTCCCGGTTTCCTATTGTTCTTATATCTACAAGACCCTTCTCGATCGAAACCTTTTCGATTGCGCCCTCTGCAGCCCTCATGCCCCGGCTGATTGAGGCTCCCTCAAAGGCAGGGCCCGCCGCAGTTGAACAGACAAGGAGTCTTCCCTCATCCGCCAGAACGATTTCGCCGTTTGTTCCTATGTCGATGAAGACAGTAAGCCCCTGCATGTCCATTATTCCCGATGCCAGAATTCCTGCAGTAATGTCACCACCCACATGTCCGGCTATTCCCGGCAGAACCGTCACCTCAGCCCCCTCCGGCAAATCCAGAAGGGTCTGCCGGCCTGTCATTCTCAGAGTACCCTCATAGGCCGGTGGGAATGGTGCAAAAGCAAGCCCCTCAGGGGAGTATCCTGCGAAAATGTGGGATATTGTTGTGTTGCCGCAAACTGCCGCCTTTCTTATATCTGCAGCCTGCCGGCCTGTCTTGAGGCACATCTCCTGAATCATTTCATTCATGGCGTCTGCAAGTTCCATCCTCAGCTGCATCAGTTTTTCCGGACTTCCGGCACAATATGTAATGCGGGAGATAACATCAGCTCCCTGCTTTCTCTGGGGGTTAGTCTTCACCGCTGTTCCCAGCTGTCTTCCCTGCTCAGCATCCCATAGCATACCTGCCAGGGTTGTTGTTCCCATGTCAAAGGCCACAGCCAGTCCGCTGCCCGGATCTGCTGTGAAGTTTTCAGGATATGCTATTATTTTTGTTTTTCTGTCTCCGGCTCCGGCATTTAGTCCTGAGGCCAGACATCTGCCGCAGCCCTCGCAGATTCCCGGGCATCTGAAAGGCTTATCCATATTCTCCCTCTTTCTCTGTCTGCTGAATTGCATGTTTCAGCCCTTACAGCGCAGCCATGGCTTCTCTGAAAACCTTGCCGATGGAGTCGTTAATAACAAGATCGGCTTTGCCGTCAAAGGCCGTGGTGCTTTTGTTTATCAGCACCAGCTTCCTTCCTCTGAAGTAATTCACAAACCCTGCTGCAGGATAAACCACTAGAGATGTTCCGCCGATTATCAGAACATCGGCACTGCTGATGGCATCAACGGCTCCTGTAATCTGACTGTCATCCAGGGATTCCTCATAGAGGACAACATCCGGTTTCACCGTTCCGCCGCAGCGGCTGCATTTCGGAATCCAGCCTTTGCAGTTTGCAGAATCCATAACGTAGTCCAGGTCGTAGGATGTCCCGCAGTCCATACAGTAATTTCTCAGAACTGAGCCGTGAAGCTCATAAACAACCCTGCTTCCCGCAGCCTGATGGAGTCCGTCTATATTCTGAGTAACCACAGCCTTGAGCTTGCCCATTTCCTCCAGCTTCGCCAGAGCCAGATGGGCATCGTTTGGCTTGGCCTGCTGATATATCATGTTGTTCTTATAGTAATCAAAGAAAGTATCTGTATCTCTCATGAAAAAGCTGTGGGAGATAATCTGCTCCGGGCTCATGCCGTAGCTCTGCTGTGCGTTGTACAGCCCCTCCTCGGATCTGAAATCCGGAATTTTGCTTTCGGTTGATACTCCCGCACCCCCGAAAAACACTATGTTATCGCTTTCTCTCAGTATTTTCGCAAGTTCCTCGTACATTATTGTTCCTCCTGTTTTCCCGTCACCGTTCTTCCCGGGACTTGATTTTATCTATCGTAAAAATAATCAGCACCGCTCCTGCAATGGTTGCCAGAGTTGAAATAAAAGTCAGGGTCTTCGGTCCCGAAGCATCGAGAATCACTCCCCCTGCCAGACTGGCAACAACCGTTGCGGCAGTAACCATTGTCGTATACAGAGCCTGACCCTTGACGGCCTCTCCCCGGCTCATTATTTCATCTGTGAAGTACACCATTCCCGGCAGGAACAGGGCGAAGCTTACCAGCTGGAAAACGTGAGCCACATACAGCATGAAGACATTTGAGGCCAGCCAGCACAGGGCGATTTTCACAGAAAATCCCACGCAAGCGGTCTTAAGCAGAAACCGGCAGGAGAACCTTCTCTGAAGCTGCTTGAAGAATACCATGGTAGGAATCTCCAGAAATGCCATAACCGCCAGAATCCGTCCCATGTCTTCAGTTGTTCCATTTACTCCCTCCACAATCTGAGCCATGTAGAAATTGAGAACGGCATTGCTGAAATACAGTCCGATAATTCCCAGGCTCATTATGAAGAACATTCTGTTTCTCCGAATAAACCGGATTAGAGTGATTTCCTCTTCAGTTTTCTCGGGCTTAAGCCTGCTGTCAGATACCGCCTCTTCCCTCCTGCCCGCCATGGCCTTCCTGAACCAGTGCTGCGTCAGGATCAGGCTCACTATCAGCAGAAGGCAGGTTATCTCCGTGGAAACCGGCATCACGCCTACACCCTGCTTCTCCACCAGGGTTCCGAATATTGCCACAAACACGGAATATGCCAGAGAACCCACGGATCTTGCCACTCCGTAGTTTATTCCCACTCCGCATTCCTCAAGTCTGAAGGCGAGAGAGTTCAGGAGAGGCTGGAGTACAGAGTGGAAGCCGATAAGCAGCACCATTACAATGCAAAGGCCTGCCGTGCCTCCCTTGAATGCGAACATGCCCACAGCGAAAACCATCATGCACACAGTCATGATTTCCGAGGTTCCCATAACACCAAGCTTCCTTGATCTGTCTGCGAAATCCGCAATTAAGGGCTGCATCACAACGGCAAGGATATTTGCCGCCGCTATTGTTATTCCTATCTGGGAATTGGTATATCCCTTTGCCAGCATAAAAACCGAGGCAAAGCTGCTGACCACCGCATATACAATCCAATATGCTCCAAAGATTGCCCCGTATGTACTGTTAAGTATTTTTTCCATATAAAACTAAAACTCCCGATGACTTTATTTTAGCCATCGGGAGGATTTTTATCAAGGCTTCGCCTTTTATTAATCGCTGTTTTATTAATAGCGGTTTATAAATCATAGTACAGAGAAAATTCTGCCGGGTGAGGAATTGAGTTCACAAGCTGAGCATCCTCTCTCTTCTTTTCAATCCAGATCTTGATGAGCTCCTCCGGGAACACGCCTCCTGCCGTCAGGTAATCGTGATCCTCCTCCAGAGCATCCAGTGCATCCATAAGGCTTCTTGGCAGAGCCTTAACTTCCTTCTTCTGCTCTTCGGACAGCTCATAGAGATTGAAGTCGTAAGGACCCCAGCCCCCTGTCATCGGATCGATCTTGTTCTTGATGCCGTCAATTCCTGCCATGAGAATTGCAGCATACGCATAATACGGATTAGCCGTGCCATCCGGATTTCTAAGCTCGAATCTCTTTGCTTCCGGGCTCTTGGCATATGCAGGAATTCTTATTACCGAGCTTCTGTTGGCAGTTGCGAAACCTATTGTAACAGGCGCTTCAAAGCCCGGTACCAGTCTCTTGTAGGAGTTCGTGGAAGGATTTGTGAACGCGCAAAGGCTTCTGGCATGTTTCAGCAGACCTCCCATGAAATTCAGAGCCAGCTCCGACAGTCCGGAGTAACCCTCCTTATCATAGAACAGAGGCTTGCCATCCTTGAACATGTGCATATGAACATGAAGTCCCGAGCCCGCTTCATTGTATATCGGCTTAGGCAGGAACGTAGCTGTTCTGTCATGCTGTATTGCAGTATTCTTGATAATGTACTTGGTGGCCATGGTTGCATCGGCCATTTCAGTCATCTCGCCAAGCTCAACTTCGATTTCAACCTGTCCCGGTCCGCCAACCTCATGGTGATGGTACTTTACCTTGATGCCCCAGTCTTCCATGGTCATGCACATCTGAGCTCTCGTGTTGTAGGTAATATCCTGAGGAATATCCGCATGATAGCCTTTTTTGCGACCTACCTGGTAGCCCTTGTTGCTGTTTCCCTCAACAATTCCTGAATTCCATTCAGCCTGGGCAGTATCAACCTCGCAGAATACCGCCTCTTCCTTGGCCTCATAGGCAACTCTGTCAAAGAGATAGAACTCGAATTCGGGACCGATTATGTACTGATCCGCGATTCCCTCATCTCTCATGTATTTCTCCGCTGCCATTGATACATTTCTCGGATACTGGTCAAAAGGAACATTTTCCTCTTCTCCGATTACGTATACATCTCCCATCATTGTAAGGGTGGGAATCTCCACGTATTCATCAACCATGGCCGTGTCCAGATTAGGAACAAATACCATATCCGACTTCTCAACCGGGGCATATCCGTAGTTTGACCCGTCAAAGCCTATTCCATCCACCATGGTCTTTTCGGTGAATCTTTCAACCGGAATTGACAGATGTCTCCATCTTCCGTCAATGTCAACCATCTTGAAATCCACCATTCTGATTCCCTTGTCCTTCATGAACTGCTGAAGTTCCGCTACCGATTTAAACATTTGATGTCTCCTCCCATCTTAAACCGTTTCCTCAAATTCCTGATTGCAGTGAGGGCATTTTATCTTAATCTTCCCAGCACCAACCGGAACCCTGAGTTTTTCCTTGCAGTAAGGGCAGATCAGAACACGCTTGCCCTCAGCGGCAGCCTTTCGATCTGCTTTCCTTTGTCTCTGATACTCCCTCTGCTGTCTGTTGCCGAAAAACCTGTTCTTAATCTCCAGGTATTTCATGTTCTCCCTCTGTCTTTTATCGAAGCATCTCGAAAAAGATCTGCTGAAGGACACAATAATAATCAGCACAACAAGCACATGCAGCGCCCTGATCTGCAGAAACAGGTTCAGCACAATCAGCACCAGTGACACTATGAACAGAAATTTATTCAGTTCATCATTTCCGTATCTTCCAACCATCAATATCCTCCTTTTATCCGAACACCTTCTTTGCCGCTTCAACGGACTTCATGGCATCTCTGCAGTAGAAGTCAGCTCCAATCTCCAGGGCATAATCCTCTGTGAGAACAGCTCCCCCCACCATCACCTTGCAGTCCGGTGCCGCAGCTTTAACAGCCTTGATGGTTTCAGCCATTGACGGCAGGGTGGTGGTCATAAGAGCACTCAGTCCCACAAGCTTCACCCCTCCGGCTGTAACAGCATCCACAACATCCTGAACAGGAACATCCCTGCCCAGATCGATCATGTTAAAGCCGTAGTTCTCCATGATTACCCGGACAATGTTCTTGCCTATATCGTGAATATCGCCTTTTACCGTTGCGATAACCACATCTCCCTTACTTTCCCCAGGGCTTCCTCCGGCCTCCATGGCCTTCTTTATCACGTCAAATCCCGCCTGGGCAGCCTGTGCCGACTGCATCATTGCCGGAAGGAAAATCTCTCCCTTCTCGAAGCCCTTGCCCACTCTGTCAAGGGCAGGTATCAGCTCCCCGTTAACAATATCCATAGGTTCCATCTCCCCGAGGAGTTTCTCCACAACGGCTGCAACCTCGCTTTCGATACCGTCATCTATTGCCTTTGCAACTGGAGATATTTCCGCCGATTTCCTTGACACGCCTCCCTTGCCGGTTATCTTGGCTACCTCCGCGTCTGCATATCTGTCGATGAATGCGGCTGCGCCCTCGTCCCTGTTCTTGAGCACATTGAAGGCATAAATGGAAGCCATCATGTCCTCGTCGTTAGGATTTATTATCGGCAGAGTGAGACCGTTCTCCATGGCCATAGTCAGGAAAGTCCTGTTGACAACGGAGCGCAAAGGCAGTCCGAAGCTTACATTGGATACTCCCAGTGCTGTAGCCAGCTTCAGTTCCTCCGTGACCCTTCTCACGGTTTTGAGGGTCTCATCAACCTCCTTCTGCTGAGCGGAGGCCGTAAGTGTGAGGCTGTCGATTATCACATCCTCATCGGGTATGCCGTACTCCCTTGCCGCAGCGAGAATTCTTTCTGCGATTTCAAATCTCTTCCGGCAGGTATCAGGTATTCCCCCGCTGTCCAGGGTCAGGCCTATTACAGCTGCACCGTATTTCTTCACAACAGGAAGCACCCTGTCCAGAACCTCCCTGTCTCCGTTTACCGAGTTTACTATGGCCTTGCCGTCGTATACTCTTAATGCGGCTTCAATTGCCTCAGGGTTTGATGAATCTATCTGCAGAGGCAGATCCGTTGCCGCCTGGAGCTTCTTGATGAGCTTAGGCATTACTGCCGCCTCGTCGATTCCGGGAACGCCCACGTTTACATCCAGTATCTCTGCACCTGCTTCTGCCTGGCTTATTGCCTGGGCAATAACATAATCGTAATCCTCTTCGAGAAGAGCCTTCTTCAGCTTTTTCTTTCCTGTAGGGTTGAGTCTCTCCCCTATTACAGCCACGTGATCCACGGTAACAACTCTGCTTCCGCTGCACACCTTCAGGGGCTTTGGAGCCGAAGCCTCCGGCTCCTGTGAGGACCGGCATCCTGCAGCATATTCAGCCATTCCCTTAATGTACTCCGGAGTTGTTCCGCAGCATCCGCCGATGAAGTCAACGCCTTCATCAACATACTTCTTCATTGCCTCCACATACTGGCTGCAGGTTATGTCATATCCTCCCGTTTCAGGATCCGGCAGGCCTGCGTTAGGCTTTGCCACAACAGGAAGCTCCGTATATGTCTTCAGTTCCTTTATCAGAGGAAAAATCTGCACAGGTCCCAGAGAGCAGTTAATTCCAATGGCATCAACCCCCAGTCCTTCAAGGGTAACCGCCATGGCCTCAATGCTGTTTCCTGTAAAGGTTCTGCCGTTTTCCTCAAAGGACATGGTAACCATTACAGGAAGCTCCGTGTTCTCCTTCATTGCCAGAACCGCAGCCTTAACATCGTACAGATTTGTCATTGTTTCGATGGCAATAATGTCTGCACCTATGGCAGCTGCAGCCTTCGCCTCCTCCGCATAGAATTCATATGCCTCCTCGAAGGTGCAGTCGCCCATCGGCTCCAGCATCTTCCCCTGGGGGCCTACATCAAAGGCAACGCTGATGTTTCTGCCAACGGCTGCGTACTCCTCTCTGAGCTTCAGGGCCGGTGCTGCCAGCTTTTTTACCAGGGACAAGGTTGTCTCTCCCAGAGCTGCAACCTTCTCCGCATTCAGATTAAAGGTGGGAGTGTATATGAACTCGGCCCCCGCCTCCAGGTATTCCCTGGCCACCTCCTCAACAACCTCTGGATGCGCCAGCGCAAAGGCAGTTGAATCCTCTCCCGGTTTCATGCCCCTTGCCTGAAACATCGTTCCGGTTCCGCCGTCAAGTATTCTTGTCTTTCTGATTAATTCTTCCTTCATTCTTCTATCTCTTTGCAAGTGTTCCAAGTAAATTCCTTCCTATAGTTGACCCTATGTTTCCTCCAAGGGTCCTGCCCTTTTTACCAAGCACGGCCTCGCCCACAACCTTGCCGATTTCTCTGCCTACGGTGCTTCCCGTTGTGGATGCCATGCTCTTTTTCAGTTTTGTCAGATCACTCTGTTTGCCCTGCTTCGGTGCCCCTGATGACCTGCCGTCCCTGGCTTTGCCTCCGCTGAAGCCCTCTGCCTGAGGTCTTTTTTTAGATTTTTTCTTCGGTTTCTCCGCTGCTGCTTCCGCTGTCTTATCCGCTGCTGTTTCCGCAGGTTTTTCCGTTGATTCTTCCTTCGTTTTTTTCTTATCTCTGCCGAGAACCTCGTAGGCGGATTCGGAATCCACCATACTGCCGTACTTTGTAAACAATGGCGAATCCTTGATAAAACCCTCCCTCTCCTCAGGTGTTATTGCGCCCATGGAGCTTGAAGGGGGCAGAATGTACGCATGCTGAGCAACTGACGGTGCGCCGTTCTCCTCAAGAACAGATACCACAGCCTCACCGGTTCCAAGGTTCTGCATAAGCTCCGCCGTATCGAATTCCGGATTTGCCCTGAATGAATCAGCTGCGGCCTTCACAACCTTCTGCTCAGCAGGAGTGTAGGCTCTTAGTCCGTGTTCTATCTTGTTTCCCAGCTGCGCCATAACTCCATCCGGTATGTCTCCGGGGCTCTGGGTTACGAAGAATATTCCCACACCCTTCGATCTGATAAGCTTCACAACCTGCTCGATCTTCTCCAGCAGCGCCTTTGATGCATTGTTAAACAGAAGGTGTGCCTCATCAAAGAAGAACACAATCTTAGGTTTCTCCTGATCTCCCACCTCCGGCATCGTCTCGAAAAGCTCGCTGAGGAGATACAGCATAAATGCCGAGTACAGCCTCGGTCTGTTTACCAGTGCTTCCGAAGCCAGAACGTTCACCATTCCGAAGCCCTCTCCGTCCAGGGAAAAGAAGTCGCCGATGTCAATGGCAGGTTCTCCAAAGAACCTGTCGGCTCCCTCCGCCTCAAGGGCAACTATCGCCCTTATTATTGTAGCCATGGATGTTGGCGCTATATGGCCGTAATCATCCTTGAACTCGGCGGCATTATCGGATATGTGGGTAAGAAGCGCCTTAAGATCCTTGGTATCATACAAAAGCAGATTCCTGTCGTCAGCAATCTTAAAGGATACTGTCAGCAGATCTGACTGAGTATCGTTAAGCTCAAGAATCTGTGACAGAAGCTGTGGGCCCATTTCCGATATGGTTGTTCTCAAAGGAATTCCGCTTTCTCCGTAAATGTCATATATGGTCATTGGAAAGCCTCTGTACCTGAAGCTGTCTCTGATATCAAACCGGGTCAGCCTTTCCTGCATTTTTTCACTGTCTTCACCCGCCTTGCCTATTCCTGCCATATCTCCCTTGACATCGGAGAAAAAGGTGGGAACACCCATTGCCGAAAATGATTCCGCCAGAACCTTAAGGGTCACAGACTTGCCTGTTCCCGTGGCTCCGCATATGAAGCCGTGTCTGTTAGCCATCTGCGGATTGAGATATATGCTTTCCGTAAGGCCGTTCTCATCGCCCTTTTTCGCAAAAAACACTTTTCCATTTTCGTTCATAGCGTTACCCTCGTTATTTTCTTTTTGCAATAACACTCTTTATCAAATTACAGCAGATCCTTTATTCCCTCATGAACTCTTATGGCAACAAGCGGATCGTTCATTGTGTATATGTGGACGCCGTCAACATTATGCTCAATCAGATTCCGGCACTGCCTTACGGAATACTCAATACCCGCTTCATAAAGTCCTTCTCTGTCATGCTCGTACCGAGCTATCATTTCCGTAAACTCGTGAGGCAGACTTGAACCTGAAAGCTGTACAGTCTTCTCTATCTGAGAGGACTTGACAATAGGCATGATTCCCGCCGATACCGGCACATCAATTCCGCTGTCCCGGAGTCTGGAGATAAAGCCGTAGAATTTCATGTTGTCAAAGAATAGCTGGGAAATAAGCACCTTGGCGCCTGCTCCGATTTTGTATTTCAGATTCTGAATATCCTCCTCCAG
>JALFKB010000099.1 GCA_022775805.1 Clostridiales bacterium | reverse complement strand
CCCTTCTTTCTGCAAAACATTCTCTAAATACCCCTTTCGTATTCAGTTGTGCCGAGCTGCTTTACTATTTCCTTTATGTGTAAACTATACCATATATTTACAATTTGTCAACACTCTTTTCATTACCGGTTTTCATTCCGTATTTTATCTGCACCCGCCGGATTTTCTTCAGCATTGGCCCCGCCAGTATCAGCAGAAACAATACAGTTGCCCCGGCATGAACCAGATTGAAATACAGAGCCGCACCGTAAACCGTTACAACCGTTGCCAGGGTGGGCTGTGATGTCATGGCAAGTATGGTCCATATGTCAACAATTGCCCCGTAGAGAAAGAATACGGATATTCCCCCATAGGCAACAAGGGGCAGCTTCCTTCTGCCGCTGAAGCTGTCTGCCTTTGCATAATACCTCTGAAACAGCAGTCCTGCCAGGAATCCGCAGGCAGCCATGGCAACCATCTGAAAAGGTGTCCAGGGCCCCTGACCGAAAAGGAAGTTGGATACGAAGGCCGACATGGCTCCCACAAGAAAGCCCGATTCCTTACCCAGGGCAACCCCGGATATTATCACGATTGCCAGAATGGGCTTAAAGTTGGGTATCATGAAGAATGCCGCCCTTCCCACCACCGCGGTGGCTATGAGAACAGCCAGAAGAACCAGCTCCCTGGCCTGGGGCTTCCTGCCCTCGAATTTCACGAAGAAGGGCACCATTGCCAGTATCCCTATTAACATGCTTATCAGTAAATAATGCTCACTCATTAGCTCGTATAAGCTCCACTATATCATCAACATTCACTGCATTGGCAAAAATGTGCCTTGACATCCTGTTAACTGCAGTTGTGTAGAAACTGTTGCCGCTGAAAAACTTTCGCGGCGCGTTTGTTGTTATTATTCCTCCGTCAAAGAACATGGCGCACCTGTCACCGTAGCGGCCGCAGAACTCCACATCATGGGAAACCATCAGGATTGTGGTGCCCCTGTTCTTCAGCTCCGTGAGAATTGCTGCCAGCTCATTTTTGAGAACGTTGTCCAGGCCCTTTGTAGGCTCGTCCAGAAGAAGAATGTCCGGTTCGGTCATTAGAATTTTAGCCAGTGCAACCCTCTGCTGCTCCCCTCCAGAAAGATCATAGGGATGGGAATCCATAAGCTTTCCTATGTCCAGAAAGTCCCTTTCAAGGTCAAAGCTATCCCCCAGCTCTGCCTTCACCGTATCCTCGGCAAAGAGCACCTGAGGATTCTGGGGCAGCATCGCCGTCCTTCCTGTAACCCTGACTTTGCCCCTGTATGCCCTGCGAAGGCCGGCTATTATTGACAGAGCAGTGGTCTTGCCTGTTCCGTTTCCGCCTACGATGCAGAAGATTTCTCCCGGATAAACGGTGAGGGACAGATCCCGTATTACATCGATGTCGTTTTTTTCGTATCTGAACCAGACATCCTTCAGCCTGATGGTGGGCTGAGGGATTTTGCCTGTTTCGGGATTAACCGGCAGGGCTTCATCCTCCGCCTTAAGCTCCGTTACCGACAGCTCCCTGCCTGCAAGAAGCTCAGTAAGCCATCTGCGGCCCGTACGAACATCCACGGGACACTCCAGATGCCTGCCGATGCCCTCGTTGTAGAGAATCGCATAGGCCTGAAGTGGCGACGGCATTGCCAGAAACATGGGATGATTTGCCTCAGCCAGTATGGCTCCCGCATTTGCCGGCGTATCGTCTGCAATTATCCTTCCCTCGTCCATGACTACTGCCCGGTCCGCCATTGGCAGGACTTCCTCCAGCCGGTGCTCGGTGATTATTACTGTGGTTCCCAGCTCCCTGTTAATCTTGCTTACTGTTGCCAGGAAGTCTCCTGCCGCAATGGGATCAAGCTGAGATGTGGGTTCATCCAGTATTAGAACCTCTGGCTGCATGGCCATTACCGATGCCAGATTGAGAAGCTGTTTCTGACCTCCCGAAAGCTCGCTGACGTTCTTGTGGAACCACCCCTGAATGCCGAAAAAGCTTGCCATTTCCGCAACTCTCAGCCTAATGGTTCTGGTGTCAAGCCCCAGGTTTTCAAGTCCGAAGGCCAGCTCGTGCCACACCTTGTCCGTAACAATCTGGGAATCGGGATTCTGAAGGACATAGCCTATCTTCGATGCCTGCTGCTCCTGGGAAAGCTCCCTCACATCTCTGCCATAGAATTCGATTGTTCCCTCCAGACTGCCATGGGGAGCAATCAGGGGCTTCAGATTTCTCAGCAGCGTTGTCTTACCGCATCCGGATCTGCCGCAGAGCACCACCATCTCTCCCATATTTATCTCAAGACTCACATCCCTGAGGGCCGGTTCAGTCTTTTCGGGATATGTAAATGTCAGATTTTTGATTCTAAATGTTTCCACACCAGCGCCTCCTTAGCTTCAACAAATACAGGGAAATAACAAATGCATGCAAAGGCAATATAGCTTGCCGTCTGAATCAGTCCGGGTTTTGCAAAGGCTATTTCCGGATAATATTCCACGTGGCAGGCTCCGGTGAGGCATCCCGCCAGTACAATTACCGTCATGACAGCCAGAAATACAGCTGCCGCCCCGTCGCGTCCGTCAAAGCGGTATATGCTGAAGGAGCTTCTGTTTTTCAGACCGTACCCCCTTGCTCTCATGGAGTCGGAGGAGTCTATTGAGTTTTCCAGGGCCCAGGTGAACATTATGGATATTATCTTCATCCCCGAGTTGATTTTATCCTTTCTGGTTTTGCCCTGGGGAGCCTCTCCGGCTGCCTTCCTGGCATCTGCGATTTTTTTTATCTGTATCTGGTAATTGGG
>JALFKB010000084.1 GCA_022775805.1 Clostridiales bacterium | reverse complement strand
TACTTCGGGGGCAGGCCGGACACCGCCAACCTGACTTTGCGGGAGGCCATTGACATGTACACCCGGGAAAAGCTGGAGGAAACAATAGAATATGCAAAGGCAAACAGCCCCTTTTACAGAGAGAAAATAGGGGACAGAACCTTTGGTGAAATTCCATTTACCACAGCAGATGAGCTGAGGGAGCGGGAAATGGATATGCTGTGCGTGCGGCCTTCTGAGATAAGCCGAATTGTCACCATGGACACAAGCGGCACCACCGGCAGACCTAAGAGAATCCACTTCACCCGTGAGGATCAGGAGCTGACTGTGGATTATTTCAACCACGGAATGAGACTGATTGTTGACGAGACAGACAAGGTCCTGATTCTGATGCCGGCAGCCTCGGAAGGGTCAATCGGACTGCTGCTTGGCAAGGGCCTTAGAGACCTGGGCGCGGAAGTCATAGAATACGGCCTTCCGGGAAAGAAGGATGCGGAGAAAATACTGAATCTCATAAGAGAAGAGGGAGTAACTTCCGTTGTGGCCATGCCTACACATATGGTTGCCATCGCCAGGCAGGCGGAGAAGGAAGCCGAAGCCGGAGGGGAGGAGGTTTATCTGAGAAGCGTTCTTCTTAGTGCGGAATTCGTGCCGGATAGCACGGCAATGATGCTGGAGGACGTGTTCCAGTGCATGGTATTCGAACACTACGGCATGACCGAAATGGGTCTTGGATGCGCAGTATCCTGCGGATACAGCCGGGGATATCATCTGCGGGAGGCAGACCTTTATATTGAGCTGATTAACCCCCTGACGGGGGAGGTGGTGCCGGAAACAGAAGGAAAAAACACCCCGGGATTTTCCAATTACGGGGAGATTGTTTTCACCACTCTAACAAGGAAGGGAATGCCTTTCATAAGATACAGAACAGGGGATTTCAGCCGCTGGATTCTGGGAGACTGCCCATGCGGAAGCTCTCTGAAACGGCTGGATAAGGTGGTTCCCGGTGACGGCAGAACAGAAAAAGGCAAAGCAATGAAGGAGAAGAAAAACAATGGCAGATAAGATTTCATATATAGCGAGAAAATTCATAGAAGAGGATGTTCCTTTTGTGGTGGCAAAGGTTATTGCAACCAAGGGCTCCGCACCTCGCAAGAGGGATGCGGTGCTGCTGATGAACTTTGAGGAGAAAACCTGGGGCACAGTAGGGGGAGGCCTCCTTGAGGCGGAAACCGAAAAGTACTGCAGACAGCAGCTGAAAACAAAGGAAAAGGTTAAAACCTACGACTTCATTCTTGACGAGAAGCAATCCGGCGAGGGAGCTCTGGCTATGGGCTGCGGCGGCGATGCTACAATCATGATTGAGTATGTGGATCCGAAGAACCCGGGAAACTTCGTTGAAGATTTCAAGACAATAAGCCAGGCGTATATTTTCGGAGGCGGGCATGTTTCCAAGGCGCTGGACCCGGTGCTCCGCCACATAGATTTCGAGACTACCATCATTGATGACAGGGAAGAATATGCGAATACTCAGCGCTTCCCTGAAGCAAGGGCAACGGTTGTCTGTGATGATTTCGACAATTGCTTTGACGGCATCGAAACCGACGAGGACAGCTTCATAATAATTGTAACCCGTGGGCATAGAGGTGACCTTAAGGTACTGAGACAGGCTCTGAGAAAGCCTCACGCATATCTGGGGATGATTGGAAGCCGCAGAAAGAATGCACTGCTGTTTGAACAGCTCCTTTCCGAGGGCTTCACACAGGAAGAGCTTGATGGCGTTCACGCACCCATAGGTCTGGAGATAAAATCCGAGACACCGGAGGAAATCAGCATAAGCATTGCGGCGGAGATAATCCGGGTGAGAGCAGAGCATAACGAGGCAGAGGCCGCTGTGAAGCATGCGGAGGCTGAGGCTCGCATCCACGAGTAGAATGACAGTTCTTGATAGACAGAACAGACAAACAGCTTTTGAGAGGCAGATATGAAAATAGGATACGACAGAGAAAAAAGTGAAAACTACGGAAGCCGCTTCGGCGCGGTAATTCTGGCAGCGGGACTTTCCTCAAGGATGAAGGATTTCAAGCCCCTCCTGCATGTGGCAGGCACAACGGCCATTGAGGGACTCATCGAAAGT
>JALFKB010000065.1 GCA_022775805.1 Clostridiales bacterium | reverse complement strand
GATGCCGTGAACCCGGGGTCCGTAAGCAACATTATCGTATATGCTCATGGGAAATGGATTCGGCTGCTGAAAGACCATTCCTACACGTTTTCTCAGCACAGTGACATCCATGTTCTTTGAGTATATGTTATCGCCGTCTATTTCCACCAGCCCGTCAATCCTGACGCTGTCAATTAGATCGTTCATCCTGTTGAGGGTCTTGAGGAATGTTGTCTTGCCGCATCCCGATGGCCCGATAAAGGCGGTTATGGCATTCTCTCTAATGTTCATATTCACATTTTTCAGGGCGTGATTATCTCCGTAATACAGATTTAGATCACGCACGGAAATCTTCGTATCTGTCATTGCTGCTAATCCTTTCTTGTTAAATCAAAGTGCTTCGTCAGGCCCTTGGTGCTAAGGTTTATGCCAAGCACTATAACCAGCAGAACAACTGCTATTCCAAAGGCTGTATCAAAATCTCCTTCGCTTGTGGCAGAGAGGTACATCTGTACCGTCAGGGTTCCACCTGACTGAAACGGCTTGTCAAGAAGTCCCATGAAATCCGGCGGAAGGAGCTTGGCGCTTCCTGCAGTGAAAAGCAGTGCAGCAGACTCGCCCACAATCCTTCCCACTGCCAGTATTGCTCCGGTGATTATTCCCGGCATTGCGCTTGGGATTAGAATTGTTCTAATCATGTGCCACTTGCCGCTTCCCAGACCTATGGCACCGTTTCTGTATGATGCCGGAACGGTCTTAAGCGCCTCCTGGGTGTTTCGGGTAATAAGGGGCAGAACCATAAGGGTCAGCGTCAGAGCTCCTGTCAGAATCGAGTATCCCAGACCCAGCTTGGTTCCGAAGAACATCATGCCGAAAAGCCCGAACAATATGGATGGAATTCCCGAAAGAGTCTCTGTGGCGTATTCGATGAGCTCCACAAGCTTTCCCGGTTTCGCATATTCATTAAGATAGATTGCGCCTCCAATGCTCACCGGAGTTGCTATGAGCATTGTAATTAAGATAATCAGCAATGTGTTAACTATATTTCCGGCTATGCCTGAGGTTCCGCTCAGTACACTTGTAACCGTTGTCAGGAAGGACCAGTTTACTGACCCTATTCCTTTAACCATTACATACACGATAATGCCGAAGAGCAATGCCACCGAAAGGGCAACACATATGTAAATGAGTATTCTTGCAAATGCATCCTTAATGCGCCTTCTGTTACTCTGCATGTTCAGCACCTGCCTTTCTTGCTCTGAGAAGCATCCAGTTAACTATCATGATGAAGATGTACAGCACAAGACCTACTGTGAAAAGTACTTCTCTGTGCAACCCCTGAGCATATCCCATCTCACTTACTATCTGGGTTGTGAGAGTTCTTACCGAATTGAAAGGAAGCGGAAGGTTTACTGCTCCCCCGGCAACCATGTTAATTGCCATGGCCTCTCCCAGGGCTCTTCCTATTCCCAGAACGACCCCGGTGAGAATTCCTGATTTCGCAGCGGGAATTACTGTTTTGAATATTGTCTGCTCTTTGGTTGCTCCCAGTGAAAGGGATGCTGCCCTGAGATGATCCGGTACAGCTTTCATTGAAGATGTGCTGACGCTTATCACCGTTGGCAGAATCATTATCGCCAGTACAATTATTGCCGATATCATATTGGCTCCCCCAGTGAACTGGTGGTCCGGATCTCCCTCGAATATTGCATTTTCGATACTGAACATTATAGGGTTCAGCACCATCATGCCAATAAGACCGTATATTACGGAAGGAATGGCTGCAAGGAGTTCAACGGCTCCTCCCACGAAGCTTCCCAGCCTCTTTCCTGCCATTTCGGATAGGAACACAGCTGTCAGAAGACCTATCGGAACTCCGATAAGAATTGCGGATGCCGTTCCCACCAGCGATGACAGTATTATGTAAAGTATTCCATAGGACGGATTCTCCGCTGCCGGCTGCCACACACTTCCAAACAGTAAATCGGTTACCCCGACCTGTTTAAGTGCCGGGGTACCCTTGATGAACATGTAGAAGGTTATTGCACATACCGCAAATATAGCTATCACGGCGCATATCAGGAATATGATATTGGCGGTTTTTTCTATAATTGCTTTGCGTCTCATAATTTCTCCTTGCTGCTTAATGTTTTACTGTGGAATGATGAGTCCAACCTTCTTTGTGATTTCCTTGCCTTCATCGGATCCTACATAGTCAAACCATGCCTTCACGATATCGTTCTGCTGGCTGATTTCGCCCTTTGTTGCCATTACAAACGGTCTCTGGAGAATGTAGTTTCCTTCGAGAATCTGTTCTTCTGATGCCTCAACTCCGTCAATTGTCAGAGCATTTACTGTGTCGTCTACTACATCCAGTGAAACGTATCCGATTGCACCCGGTGTTGATGCTACCTTTGCCAGAACAGCACCTGTTGAGTCAAGTTCCTGTGCATAAGCGCAGTTATCCTGAACCTCAAGAAGTTCTTCAAAGGCATCTCTTGTTCCTGAACCTGCTTCTCTGCCTATTACTACGATCGGCTGATCCTCTCCGCCAAGCTCATTCCAGTTTGCAACTTCACCCTTGTAGATTTTTGCCAGACCTTCAGCTGTTACATCTGCAACTGTGTTTGCCTTGTCTGTTACAACTGCGATTCCGTCCAGAGCAACGATGTTTTCAACTTCTCCGCCGCTCTTTTCTTCATCAGTCAGAGCTCTTGAGGAGTTTCCGATGTCTACCGAACCTGCTGCCAGTGATTCAAGTCCTGCACCTGAGCCTGTGTATTCAACTGTTACAGTAACTCCGGGATTTGCTGCCATGAAGCTTTCAGACAGGGCCTCACAGTATTTTTCCATTGATGTTGATCCTGCAAGTGTGAGATTTCCCTGAAGCTCTTCCTCCGCCGGCTCTGAGCCGCATCCGGTGAAAGCCGCTGTCATCATGCATGCTGCTGCCAGTACTGCTAATAGTTTCTTCTTCATAATTATTCTTTTTCCTCCTTCTTATTGAATTCATGATTATATAAGTAAAGTATTCCGCCGAATACACCGCCGAGAACTACGGGATATCCTATAAAACATAGTCCCCAGTAGATTTCCGGCAGAAACACTTTTCCCACTGTCAGCCATATAAGTCCTCCTGCGATTCCATACAAGACACTTACAAGTGAAATGAACAGCTTGTTCTTCGCAGAATTGTTTATATTGAAGTTATTTATTCTGTTCCAGATTGCTCCCATGCTTGTTTCCTCCTTGTGATGAAATAGTAACAACGGGATGTAAAATCAAATATCTCTCCAAAGTAAAATGGCTGTAAAAGTCAAATAAAAAGCTGCGGCACCGGCATTGTTTCAATGCCGGTGCCGCAGCTCCGCTATTATTATTATTTTATACGTTCCTTGATATTGCCTTTGCGACTTCCTCTTCTTTAAAGGGCCTTTTCGATAAGCACTAAGTTCACATCTTCAAGCCCGTTAAAGACACATGGAACGCAGCCTATTTCTTCATAACCCATTGATTTGTAAAGAGCTCTGGCTGAAGTGTTCCTGCTGTTGGTATCGAGTCTCAGGCATTTGCAGCCCTCCTGCCGGGCGTAGTCCTCATAAAACCTTACAAACCTCCGTCCCAAACCCCGTCCCTTATCTTCCGGGTCTATTACCAGCGTGTGCAGCACCATCACCTCTGTTGGCTCAGCCGGGTGCTTCCAGTTGCCTTTTTCGTAGACATCCACCTGGGTCTGATTTATTATTCCGGTACCCACCACCACGCCGGCTTCCTCCATAACGAAAAGCTCATCTGCAGCCAGGGCTGTCTCAGCTGTAATCCTCTCTGGATAGACCCCTCGCTCCCAGCCTATGGTAACCTTGCCTTTTTCTTCCCATGTATGGATTCTGTCATATATTGCCGCTACTGCATCAATATCCGATGCAAGGGCTTTTCTTATTGTAATCTTAATTTTATCATTCATCGCTGTGCACCTCAGTACCCACTATATAATAATCTATTTCGGGCACTTCTTCTATACTTTTGTTGTCCTATTATTGTCTATAAAAAAAGAAGTGCCTCTGTTATAAGGCACTTCCGTTTCTT
>JALFKB010000041.1 GCA_022775805.1 Clostridiales bacterium | reverse complement strand
TGAGGCTCAGCTGCCGAACCGGACGAACCGGCCTCAGCACCGGAAGGAATCAGGATCACATCTTCCCCCTCGAAGCTGTATCCTACCTTGGTACCGTCCTCCAGGGTGAAGTAAACATGGTGATAGGAATCCGTCACCGCCACGTTTACCTCCTCATCCTCCAGCACGGTAATGTTCTTCATGGCCTTGTAGGCCCGCCTGATAACATCAGGGTCGGAGGATTCAGCTTCCCCGTTTCCTCCGCCCTGATCGTAAAGCAGATTCACGCTGACCACACGGTCATCTTCCATGGCTTCCATCAGGAGCTTCGCCTCCTGTCTTTTGTCATACATCAAAAGAGGTGTTTTGCCGTCGATCACATCCGAGATGCCCGGAGTATTGTCGTCGTTCAAATCATTGTCACCGCCGCCGTCGCCGCTGAAAAAACCGCTGGGCACACCGATGGCAAGGGCCATTATGATACAGAGAATCATTGACCCCACCAGGACTATTCCTGTTTTAGAAACCTTACGCATATTCTACCTTTTTACTAAAATATTAACATCCGGCGGAATCTATTTCTCCAGCTTCTCAGCTGCAGCATCCAGCCAGTCTCCCTCGAACATCTCAATCATGCCCCTGTCGCAAAGAGCCGCCAGCTTCGGATCGATAGGAAGCTTTGCCAGCACATCCAGACCGAAATCCTTAGCAACATCATCAACCTTGCTTGGTCCGAAAATCTGAGTTTCCTTGCCGCAGTCAGGGCATTTGAAGTATGAATAGTTCTCCACTAGTCCCAGAACAGGAACGTTCATCATCTCTGCCATCTTGATAGCCTTGCTTACAACCATGGCAACAAGATCCTGAGGTGAAGTCACAACGATAATTCCGTCAACAGGAAGTGACTGGAATACTGTGAGAGGAACATCCCCTGTTCCCGGAGGCATGTCCACAAACATGTAGTCCACATCCCCCCAGCAGACATCTGTCCAGAACTGCTTAACAAGACCTGCAATAACAGGACCTCTCCACAGAACAGGATCCGTGTCGTCCTCCAGAAGATTGTTTACAGATATTGTCTTGATTCCCGTCTTTGTAGGCAGAGGGATGATTCCCTTGTCATCTGCCGACGCCTTCTCAACAATTCCGAACTCCTTAGGAATTGACGGGCCTGTCACGTCCGCATCCATAACTGCAACCTTGTATCCACGGCGCTGCATAGTTGTAGCCATCAGTGAAGTAACAAGGGACTTTCCTACGCCGCCCTTGCCGGATACAACTGCAATAACCTTCTTAACATCGCTTTCCGGATTAGGTTCAGCCAGAAGGGACTTAGGATCAAATTCTCCGCAGCTTCCACCGCTTGGACAGCTTCCGCAGTCGTGTGAGCAGGTGCTAGGCTCCGGCTTCTCGCCGCAGGTTTCAGGTTCTGAGCCGCAGCTTCCGCAGTCTCCGTCACAGCCAAATTTCTTTAGATTTTCAAACATTCTATACGCCTCTTTTCTTATTATTATTAACTAGTTATCCTTCGCTTATAAATACAGCGCTTGCCGCATCAGCGCCTATTCCACCGTACCCAGTGCAGTGAAGCAGGCATCCTGCAGCTTCTCATCCTTTCTCAGCCTGTTTCTGATAGGCTTCCACACGGGAGCATGGAAGAAGCATTCCTCAGTAACGCTCATCATGTACGCAAAATCTCCCGCAGGAATGGCAATTGATATCTCATTCTCGTCCCGGAACTTTCTCTGGGCCAGATCGCTTCCCGTAATAACTGCACGAGGCTTCTCCCTGCGCAGCTCCCCGAATGGGATTCTTGTCATGGAGGCGCATCCCGCCGCCGTTGTGGCAATCACCCTGTCGAACTCAGGCTTGTCGTAGCCGTGAAGCACTATCACCGCCGACAGCTGATCCGGGTTGCAAAAGCAGACAACCACGTCACATTCCAGTCCTTCGCGATAAGGCTCAAATTTTATTCCGTCAAATGTTCCGCCTTTGCCGTCATCCATTACGTTCTTGGGAAGTCCCTCCCAGAGACCGTAGGCACACTCCTCAGAGCACTTGAACCGCTCTCCGTCAGGAGTCCACTGCTGAGTGGAGCCCTTGGTGAGGAACAGCCCGAAGCCTCCCGGAATCTGAGGTGTTCTGTCCTTGAAGCCAGCGTTGGCCTCGAAGCCTTTGCACCCGCAGTAACCCAGGCCTGTTACAATGGTTTCTCCCTTCTCCAGGACCCTGTCCCAAAGCCTGTATATGCACCCGAAGGTGTGCTTCGGCTCCTCATCCTTCAGATATACTCTGGTAACCGCCATCACCTTCTTCTGAAGCTTGACTTCCTTTTCGAATTCCGCAAAACTCATCTCTTCACCTCTCGAATATCACCGCCCAGAAAACCGCAATTCCTAGATGTATTCCTTCTCAACATATTCACTTGTAGCTGCCTTAAGGAGTGCACCGTACTCAGGCCTGAACTTAACCGTATCTCCAACCTTGTACTCTCTGTCGCAGCCTGTTACATCGAGAATCATGTGGTCTGAGCTTCCCCCCAGAATATCTATCTGCTCATCCAGCGGTGTGAGACCGTCGATGTCCACATCCTGCTTGCCGATTCCCAGAATCGCTCTCTTGATAACGCCTCTGTCCTCGTATTCAGGCACATTGCCGAAGGCATCCTTGCCAACCTCTCCAATTGGAAGGGACGGCTTTTCCTTCAGCTCGATAATCTGAGCCTCAATGAGGATTGCATCGTGAACTGTTCCCGGAACGGTTTCGCCGTATGCTGTGTCGTTGCCCAGCAGGAAGCTCTCTCCCAGACGGAGGTTGCTGATTTTTTCCGGCATGTCTTCCTTCCAGATAAGGTATATTGAGCTGGAGTTTCCGCCTGAAATCACTTCCAGACTGCGTCCGATTCTGGCCTCAACCTTGCCTGCTATGTCGCAGAGAACCGACAGATTATCGTTCTTCGGAATAATCGCACCGTAGCATGTGAGATTTGTTCCCATTCCGAAGAGCTCAACCCCCTCCATGGCTTCAATCTCTGCTGCCGCATCAAGAATCGCCTCTTCGTTTTCAAAGAACATTCCCTCTCTCAGGTCTCCCAGGTCAACCATGAGAATAATCCTGTGAACCTTGCCCTGCTTCTTCGCCTCCTCAGCGATGGCCTTTATGGTCACCATCTCCGAGTTCTGGCTGATATCGACGTACTTCACAAGATCCTGAATCTCGCTCATCATAGGCAGGCGCAAAAGCACACTCTGCTTGCCGTTTGCAGCCACCAGATCGTAATACTTTTTGATATTTGCAACTCTTGAATCCGCCAGGAAATCAACCTGCGGGTGCTCTGCCAGCATTTTGCAGACATTTCTGTCCGCGCAAAGGGCCTTGGTAACCAGCATCATTGAGCAGCCTCCGTCCTCCTTGGTGATTTTGGCAACTGCATCAACATTTGATTCCAGCTTCTTCATGTCGATTATCATTTTTGGGTACATTCCTTATGCCTTCCTTTCTCTATAATCATTTTTTCCTGCGTCTCTCAATAAAGCAGGCCTTTTCTGTCACTGTGCCTCTTATTACATCCTCTGCAAAGGCTCTGCAGGTTGGCGCACCGCAAACTCCGCAGTCGATACCCGGCAGATCTCTGAGCACCTTGCCCATCTCCTCCATCTTCTTCAGAGCAACCTTCAGGTCGCCGTCAAGCTGCAGAACAGGATTGTATTTCAGATCCATGTGCCTGCGAAGGTCATCCTCGCTGTCGCAGGTATTCAGATATTTGCTGCCGTATTTCATCTTGGCCTCATCCACAAGCCGTTTCATGTTGGCCCTGGCAGAGTATGGGTCCCTCACCGTGAGGGAGCCTCCCAGACATCCTCCCACGCATGCGTCCGCTTCTATGAAATCCAGATTTTCAAGTTTATCATTTTCCAACTGCTCGAAGATTTCTATGATTTCCGGTATTCCGTCCACCGCCAGAAATCTGTCCGTTCCAATGGCAAGGCTCTCTCCTCCGGGACTTGTCCATCTCAGACCCGTAACCCCTGTCTTTTCCAGATCCTCCACATCGCTGTCATCGAGGTTCTTGAGGTTTGCCAGCACCGGCCTGTAAAGATCCGTGATGGCAATCATTCCGTCCACATAGGATTCCTCGTCGTCCTCCTCATTTGCCTTAACAAAGGAAATCTTGGAGGTGCAGGGCGCAATGAAGAAAATTCCGATTTTCTTATCGGGATATTCCTTCTCGGCCTTCTTTCTAACCATTTCAGCCACAATCTCTACCGGCGGCTTGAACTCCAGCACACAGTCAATAAGACTTGGGAATTTCATCTGTATCAGCTTCAGCACTGAGGGACATCCTGAAGAAATCAGCGGACGGCCGTTGCGATCAGCTGTCAGACACTTCCTCCTTGTGGCATCGCTGACGATTTCAGCACCTATGGCCTCCTCGTACACCTCATCAAAACCAACCTGCTTGATTGCAGTCAGCAAGTGGTTCCTGGATTTCACATTTTCAAACTGACCCATGAAAGCACTGGATGGTATTGCTATTCTGTAATCATATCCATCTGTTATTTCCATAGGATCCACCAGAGGTTTCATGGCATGACAAGGACAGATCTTGACGCACATTCCGCATTCAATGCAGCGGGCAGGGTCAACCTCTGCCTTCCAGTTCCTTATTCTGATTGCCTCTGTAGGGCATACCCTGGCACAGTGAACGCAGCCTTTGCACCTCTCATCGATAAGAAGTATCGAGGTGATGTTCTCCCGAACCTCATTTGTCGGGCCCTCTGTCAGACCCAGGTTGTGGAGCTTGCCGCATACGGTGAAGGTGGGCATACCGGTGGATGCCAGCGCTATGTTTCTGTTCTGGGCCAGCTCTATCATCGTATCTGTGACTGCTTTGCCTCCCGTGATGATTATGCATGATATGTTCATCATTTCAGAGGCTCTTATTACCTGTGGATTTACAAGGCTTGTTATGAGAATGCTGTCGTCCACATTGCCCAGCATGACATTACTCATCATGTCCGTGGCAACTGCGTATTTGTATTCTCTCTCCAGCAGTTCCTCATTTGGATAGAGCTGTCTGCCCTTCAGTTGTATGAGTATTTCTCTTAATTTCATTGCCCTGTTACGCTCCGGTTATACTCCCTCAAAGCTTCTCAGCCAGTTAATGAATCCGGCTGCAGTGATTTTGCCGTTCTCATCCCTGATTGCGTCGCTGTATTCCTCCAGATCCACGCTGTTTTCTCTGGTGTTTATGGCGTCCAGGCTGTGGGCGTCTGAGGAGTAGAGATATAACTTGTCGTACTTGTCCCTTACCTTTTCTGCAAAGGCCTTGCCCTTTTCATTGTTGGTGAACTCCAGGGCCTTGACTTCAGGGAAAGCCGGCAGAGCACCCAGCACTGAAAGCACGCTGTAGGCCTTGCTCTCAAGATGGGCATAAATAGCCAGTCCGTTCATCTGTCTGGCTGCAAATATTATCTCTTCTATTGTCATCTTTGTCGGGAAGCGCAGAAGTCTGTCATCCTCGTACTCCACTTCTCCGAACTCATTGCATATGTACTGATGCCCTAGCTTGGAAGGCTTGTTGTTCTTGCCGTGGAGGTTCTTTCCTACAAGAACTCCCATTCTTGAAGCTGAAGCCATGTCCGGGAACAGGCAGATCATGTGAACTTCCTCTGCCGCTTCAAGCTCTATTCCCGGAATAAATGTAATGCCTCCCTCCAGCTCGTATTTCAGATAATCGTGAGCTGCCTGAAGGTTGTCAATGGTGTTGTGGTCTGTGATGGCAACCACATCCAGGCCGTTTTCTATGGCCTTGTCTATTACTTTGGTAGGTGTCATGTCATCAGCAGCATCCGCCGAAAGACATGTGTGTACATGCAGGTCATAGGTAATCATTACAGCACCTCGTGGATTTTCCAGGCCAGCTCATAGCTTTCCTTATCGCTTGAAAGAATTGAAACACCGGCATCCTCTGCCTTTGAGATTATGCTGTCCTCAACCTGAGCGCCGCCGGCTATGATAATGCATGCGGCGTCATTAAGATCTGCAACCTGAACAATGTTCATGTGTGTCTGGGATGTGATCCATGCGCTTCCCTCCTGGCACTTGCTCATAACAATGCTCAGCAGATCTCCGATATAAACATCTGTAATTTCCTTGTCCATACCGGCCTCTGTCAGCTTCACCAGATTCAGTTCTTTTACAAGATTCTCTACTTTCATGTTCTGTCTCCTCGTCTTACAATAAACTTTATCTTTTCCTATTTATGTAGGTTTATTACCATTATCACTTCTGTTCCCTGTCCCGGGCCGGTGATTATCTCCAGCTCGTCGGTGTTCTTGGCAATGTTGGGCAGTCCCATTCCTGCGCCGAAGCCCATCTTCCTGACCTCCTCGTCTGCAGTGGACCATCCCTCCTGCATGGCCAGATTCAAATCGGGAATTCCCTTGCCCTCATCCTTCACTGTTATTCTTATTCTCTCGTCGCTGATGTCTGCCAAAGCCTCTCCGCCTCCTCCGTGTATGAAGGCGTTGATTTCCGCTTCATACATGGCAATTGCCACCCGCTTTATTATTGACGGTTCCACTCCAAGCTTCGTCAGTGTTCTCTTGACTGAGCTGGAGGCCTCCCCCGCCATGGAGAAATCATCCTTGTCAATCTTATAATACTGTTCCATATGATAATCCTCTATTCTGTACCGGGCTATACTGCCGTTTTCTTAACAACTATCTCCATGTCATTTACCAGCTTCACAAAGAGCTGAGCAAGCTCCGGCTCAAACTGGGTTCCCTTGCCCGCCTCAATCTGCTGAATCGCATAGTCAACTGACATTCCCTTTCTGTAAGGTCTGTCTGTGGTCATGGCGTCAAAAGCATCGGCTATGGCCAGACATCTGGCGGCAACAGGAATGTCCTCTCCGGCAGTACCCCTCGGGTAACCCTTGCCGTCCCACCGTTCGTGGTGTCCCACCGCTGCAGGAATAAGATAATCCATTGAAGGCAGGTGCCGTATCATGTCGATGGAGCTGTTAACATGCCCCTTGATGATATCGTACTCCTCCTCCGTCAGAGCCCCCTCCTTCTTGAGGATGGTCTCCGGTATGCTGATCTTGCCTATATCATGCAAAAGCCCCGCAGCGTATACCATTCTGATCTGGTCGTCGCTCATTCCGTTGGCGGCAGCCAGGATTGCAGAATATCTGGCAACATTCTTGCTGTGCTTCGCCGTGTAATGATCCTTGGCGTCGATTGCCGCAATCAGGGCGAATATGGCCTGGGATGAATCTCCCAGCGCCGTGTTCTTGTTTATTTCTATTATTCTCTCCACCCGCTTGCGGATGTTGAAGGTTGCCGTGTCGTTTCCGGTAAACACAACCACCTGGTCCTTGCCGTTGTTCTTGGCCTTATATACAGCCAGATCCGTATTATCCACCAGCTCGCTCACCGAGGATGCAGCATAAGGATATGTGCAGATGCCGCAGGACGCTGTGATTTTCTTGTAGGCGGATCTGAAGTTTGTATCGTTGATTCTTCCTATCTCCCGGCGAATGTCGTTGGCGAAGTTCCTGGCCATTCTTCCATCATAGCCCGGCAGAATGACTGCGAAGACCTTGCCGCTGTATCTGAATACCAGCCCATTCTCACCGGCAGCTTTCATGAGGATGTCCGCCGTCTTCTTCAGTATCTCATCCCCCTCGTTGGCGCCATAAAGCTGATTGTACAGCTTGAAGTCATCTATGTCCACAAAGAGCAGTGCCAGGCTGTCTCCCTGGGAGACCTTGAAGCTGTCCTGTATGGCCTTGGTGAAGTATCTGTAATTGTATACCCCCGTCATGGCATCTGTCCTGGCTTCCCTTGATACCTGCTCGAAGAGACTGGCGTTTCTCATGGCGATTCCCGCTATGGAGCCAAGAGTTGTCAGGAATCCGATGTCACCTGCTGTATACGCTCCGTTTCTTTCCTTTTTTGACAGCAGCACGAAGCCCACCACCTGTTCGTGCTCAAGAAGGGTCAGTACGCATCCGATTTCCAGCTGTTTAAGCAGCAGCTTCTCGCTGTCCCACATGGAGAGATAATGGGTGCTTCCTGTGAAATCCTTCATTGTGAAGCAGTGCTCTGCTGCCTTTGCATAATCTGCCAGAGGCACATCCTCTCTAAAGGTAAATTTGTGGTCCGCCAAAGGGCTGGAGACATACTTGAAGGTGTACTCTCCCTCCTCCAGCATGCAGATGTACACGTTCTCCGCCGCGATTTCGGATTTTATCGCGTCGGACATGAGCCTCATGATGTTTCTGCTGTCCAGTGTCTTCGAGACCTGGGTGGAGAAGGTTTTTATCAGCTTGTCCTGGTGCTCCTGTCTGGTGAACAGGGTATCCATCAGCTTCTTGAGAAGAATGTAGGATACGCCCACGATGCAGACAGCCAGGATTATTACTATGGATGTCGCGGCCTTGTAGGATATGTGCAGCAATGAGCTGAAGAAATCGTTCAGAGGCTCCACATAGTTCATTACAATCACAAGGCATATGAACAGGGATGCAAAGACAACAACCCCCTTTGATACCAGCAGGGTGAGTCTGAACATTCTTTTCTTGTAAAGTGAGTAAACCAGGAATGCCGCAGCTACAATTCCCGAAAGTGTATCCCATGGGAAGATGTTGCCCGGAATCAGCTGAAGCATGTTGCCGAAGGCGATTATTATGCATCCGGC
>JALFKB010000103.1 GCA_022775805.1 Clostridiales bacterium | reverse complement strand
AGACAAGAATACAATAGAGTTTGAGGACGATCATCCGTTTATCGTAAGGGATCCGAACAAGTGCATACTCTGCGGCCTTTGCGTGAGAGTATGTGACGAGGTAATGGGCATTGGAGCTCGGGGTCTTGTTAACAGAGGTTTTGATACTGTTGTTAAGCCTAACCTTGAGAAGCCTCTGGCCAAGTCAGGCTGCGTGTCCTGCGGACAGTGTGTAAGCGTTTGTCCTACAGGTGCACTTCAGGAGAAGACAACAATGGTCAAGGAAGTGCCTCTTCCTACTGTTGAAACTGATACTACCTGCTCATACTGCTCCATCGGATGCTCACTGAAGCTGGAAAGCTACGGCGATATGCTGATTAAGGCAAACCCTGACAAGGAGGGTATCGTAAATGCAGGACTGGCCTGCGGCAAGGGCAAGTGGGGCTTTGACTGCTCAATGCTGGAGGATAAGCTGGACGCACCTCTCATTAGAGACGGTGAAGCCTTCAGAGAGGCAGATTATCATGAAGCCCTCACTCTGATAGCAAAGAAGATGCAGTCAACTGCTGCCAAGTACTGCCCGAACCACATCGGAGTTGCAGTATCTGACAGATACACAAACGAAGAACTGTATGCAATTAAGACTATGGCTGAGGCTATGGGTGCCAAGATATTCTGCATGAACAACCGTGCAAGCGGTCTTGCAGATGTAATCGGACATGACGCTTCACCGAATACAATTGACGAGCTGCTTTCAACTAACTTCATTCTGGCTGTGGGATACAATGCTGTTGACAATCCTATTATCCAGATCAAGATGAAGCAGGCTACAGACAGAGGCGCCAAGCTGGCTCTCATTAATCCGTCGGAATTCCCTCAGCACCTGGCTGATGTAAGCAAGGAAGTTTACGCTGACGACCTGGGATTCCTGAAGGAAGTTGCAAAGGCAATAATCGATGCAGGAAAGGGCAAGGATATTGCCGGATATGATGAACTGGCTGCATCACTTGCAGGAGTAAGTGTAAGTGAAGACGCCAGGGAAATCGCTGATATGTATATGGCTGCCAAGAAGGCAATGATAGTATTCAACCAGAATTTGATTTCAGTTGATGCTGCCAAGCTGATTGCTGACATTGCACTACTGTCCGGTCATATCGGTTCACCTCGTGACGGTATCCTGCAGATTAAGGCAAAGAACAACTCACAGGGTATGGTTGATCTGGGAATCACCGAAGGCGCTGAAGAGCTTGAAAGCTGCAAGGCACTTCTGGTATTCGGAGAAGAGTTCGATGTTGACAGAGACAGACTGGAATTCCTGGCAGTATGCGATACTCACATGACAGCTCTGGCTGCAAAGGCAGACGTTGTTATTCCGGGAACAGGCTTCGCATCAACAGACGGAACATATACTAATACTGAAAGAAGACTTCAGCCTGTTCTGGCTGCAATCGATGAGGATGTTTACCTCGCTAACTGGGAGGTTGCTGCTGCAATCGCGCACATCTTCGAGGTTGATTGCGAGTGGGAGGATACAGAAGACATTTCATTTGAAATGGAAGACTGTGTTCCGACTTACAAGTATGCTGAGCTTGATGAGGTTCTGGGCGGAGTGCTCATGCCTGTGGATGCCAAGCTGGCTGTTGTTAACGGAAACGTATTTGGCGACAGACTGGAATGCACAGATTCACTGATGAACTGCATTTCAGAAAGACTGCCTAAGATGGCAAATCCGACGGAGTAAGAATATAACCTATTATTGAGCTGCTGCACTGCTTTGTGCGGCAGCTTTTTTGTTACGAGTACTGCTGCACTGCGTTGTGCGGCAGCTTTTTATATTTACAAGAACCTGATGCCGGGGCAGCTAAGTCCTCGTCGCCTGCAATGAACGGCGCTCATTCCCGGCTCGCGGAAGGTCAGCAAAACTCGCGCATGCGCGCTCAAACATTGCTGACCTTTAGCCGCTCTCCACGGTCATTTCGCTGGTCATTGCAAGGGCTCCTGCGGAAAACGCTTCCCCGGCATCAGGCTCTCGCAAATAAAGCAGTCCCGGCAAGGCAGCCCGGCAGGTCCTCCCAAACCAAATGCCACAGATATGAGCTGAAATTGCAGTTTTACAGGGCATCTTGTGGCAAAGGTCTGTAATGGAAAAACAAAATGCCACAGATATGAGCTGAAATTGCAGTTTTGCAGGGTATCTTGTGGCAAAGGTCTGTAATGGAAAAACCAGATGCCACAGATATGAGCTGAAATTGCTGTTTTACAGGGCATCTTGTGGCATACCGCACCACAAACCATCTTATGAAGCTGTTCTGGATGAATATGACAGGAGAACCGGAAAGGTATATGTGTATGTGAAAAACAAAGGAAAAGTACCGCTTTATGTTTATTCAAAGGGTTCGAAGCTTATCGATTTTGATTATAAATCCTTTGATAGGACTCTAAGGCTTTCCGGAAAAAGCAAGTCTGTGAAAATCAATCCCGGAAAGGAAAAATGCGTAGTATATAAGATAAAAGGAAGAGCGACATGGCCGGGTGTAGAAGACAAGAAAAGCAGAATGAAATTCAAATGTCTCAAAATTACAATAAAACATAAAATGAATTATGCCGCTTCCCCTTTCTGGATGTTTTTTTTATGATATAATAAGATTATGCGAGATGAAAATTCAGTAAAAAAAACAATACATGTGGGAGACAGGGCTTCATTGACGAAACGGTTTACCGTGGAGGATATTGAGGCCTTTGCACAGGTATCTATGGACGATCAGTGGCTTCACACAGATCCCGAGTTTTCACGAAGAGGACTGTTCAGAAGGCCGGTTGTTCACGGGGTGCTGGTGGGAAGTCTGATTTCATCTGTGATGGGAACAAGGCTGCCCGGAGAGGGTACTGTTCTGCAGAGTGAGGATATCAGATTTCTTCAGCCGGTTTATCCGGGAGATACCGTTACCGCAGAGGTTGTTGTAACGGGGATAGAAGAGCATGACAAGTATTACATTGCGACCCTTGAGGGGGTCTGCAGGAATCAGGATGACATTACCGTTGTGGAGGCGGATTGTCGCCAGCTGATGCTCAAGAGATTTTTTGAAGCAGGTTAATCAGCTGCCCTGGCAGCAGAAACAAAAGAAAGGAAACGAGAACTATGACAAACCGCGAAAAGTACGATTACGCTTTTATTTCAAACTTCAAAGTTAAGAAAGAGGATCTTGAGGGACTCAAGTATCAGCAGCTGTTCGAGTGGGATTCAGTTGGACATATGGATCTTATTGCCGACCTGGAATCCGCATTCGGAATACAGATGGAAATGAAGGATGTACTTGATCTTTCCGCATATACGAAGGGCGAGGAGATTCTGGCAAAGTACGGAATCGATCTTAACGCATAGGACGTGGCTTAACGGATAGGGTGTCAAATTGATTTATCAGGCAACATCATCAGGCTCAGAAACCAACTGCTATCTCCTTGAGGAGGAGGGTTATGCAATAATAATAGATCCGGGTGCAGGGAAGGAAATTTCGGAAATAATTAAAGAACACGATATGAAACCGGAATACATCTTTCTTACCCACGAACACTTTGACCACATCTGGGATCTGGAGGAAATACGGGACATGTATGATATCCCGGTGGTGGCCTGCAGACTATGCAGCGACGGAGTCCAGGACAAGGGTTCCAACCTGTCATCAATAGCGGATCTGCTGTCATATTTCAAGACAGGCGTGGTGCCGGAAACAAAGAGCAAGGTGTTCACCTGCAGAGGGGCAGATATTGTGTTTGATGATACATTCAGCCTGGAGTGGAGAGGACACAGTTTTGATTTTCAGCGGCTTCCGGGTCATTCGCCTGGAAGCGTGATTATCACCATGGATGACAGCCTCGTTTTCACAGGAGATTACCTGATTTACGGCGAGGAAGAAATAACACGCCTTAAGGGCGGGAGTACTGAAGACTACAATAGCATTGCCAGACCGGTGCTGGAAGCCATTCCACAGGGAAGGAAAATCTACCCCGGTCACGGCATTGTTTACAGAAAAGGGATGGAGCAGGAACATGGATTGGGAAACCTACATGAATAATGAACCTTTTTCGGTATCACAGGCAGACAAGGACACTGTCTTCAGAGAAAAAATTCAGAGTTTAACAGAGCATCATCGTAAGTCCTGCAGGAATTACGATGATATTTGTAATGGGCTTTCCCAGGACGGACCGTATCTGCCGGTGGCCCTTTTTAAAAACCTTGAACTCTGCAGTGTTCCTGAGGAGGATATCGTCAAGAGGGTTACGTCCTCCGGCACAACAGGCCAGGAGGTATCAAAGATATATCTTGATGCGAATACGGCAGCTATGCAGCAGAGAGCACTTTGCATGATAACCGGGGACTTTATCGGCGGAAGCAGAATGCCTATGCTGATAATAGATTCCCCTGATGTTCTCAGGGACAGAAGAAAATTCTCCGCAAGGGGAGCAGGCATTCTGGGGTTTTCCATGATGGCCTCGAAGAGATACTATGCCCTTGACGAGAACATGAACCTTGACATGGAGTCAATCCGTGCCTTTGAAGAAAAGGCCAAGGATGGTCCAACCTTTGCCTTCGGATTTACCTTCATGATCTGGGCATATTTCTATAAAGCCCTCAAGCAGGCAGGAGCCAAGGTAAACCTCAATGGCTGTCACCTGATTCACGGAGGGGGCTGGAAGAAGCTTCAGAATCAGAGCGTATCAAACAGCGTATTCAAAGAGGAACTGAAGAATACCTGCGGAATAGAGAGGGTAAGCGACTATTACGGCATGGCGGAGCAGACCGGAAGCATATTCATGGAATGCGAAGAGGGGCATCTTCACGCCAGCAAGTACTCGGAGATATCAATTCTTAATCCTGTTGACTTCAGTCCCTGCGGCATAGGAGAATGGGGACTTATTGCACTGGACTCCTTCCTGCCGGAATCATATCCCGGTCACAGGCTGCTGACCGAAGACTGGGGGAGACTCCTGGGGGAAGACGACTGTAGCTGCGGGCGCAAAGGCAGGTACTTCGAGATTAAGGGACGCATCAAAAAAGCTGAGATAAGAGGCTGCAGCGATACCTTTGCCAAGACTGTGGAAAATGTCAGCGATTCCGCAGAAAATGATGAAAATGAAATTAAGCTTCTTGCGGGAACATTCCCGGCGGAGGACATCAAAACAGAAAACTTTAACGAGAAGACACTGAGCTTCATACAGGAACTGTCCGAAGTCTTTACTAAAAGACCGGAATTCAGGCAGTATCCTGAGGTATATTCCCTTGGTTTCTGGTGCAGGAAGAGCCATATTGAGCAGATAAGAAAACGGCAGCAGAGGAAGAGCTGTGGAAGGGGTCTTGTACTTCACATTACACCTTCCAATATGCCGGCGATGTTCGCATATTCCTGGATAACAGCTCTCCTTGCCGGATGCAGTAATGTGGTGAGACTGTCAGGAAGGGACGCGGAAATAAGCGATGTAATCCTTCGGGGCATTAGGGAGGTTATGGATAAACCTGAATATGAATCCATAAAGAAATCAAATGCATTCATCAAGTTCCCAAGGGATCACAGGGTGCTTGAAGAGCTGTCGATGAAGGCGGCGGCCAGAATAATATGGGGCGGGGATGAAACCGTCAGGACAATCTGCGGGATTGAGAAGGCTCATTACTGCACAGACATTACATTCCCCGACAAGTATTCCATAGCGGTTCTGTATGCTGATGACATATGCGATCTTGACGAGGACCAGCTGAAGGTACAGGCTCATCTGTTTTACAACGATACATATGGAGCCGATCAGAACGCATGCTCAAGTCCCAGAACGGTGTTCTGGGTAAGGGGAAAAAACAGCGAGAGGACTGCCCTTGGGAAGGAGCGGTGGTGGAAGGCAATAGGTCAGGAAGCCGCCGGATACAATCTGCAGCCATGGATGGCCACTGAGAAATACCGCATGCTCTGTGTGGCATATGCACGCCGGGAGGGTCTTCTTCCTGCCTACATGCCTGATAACAGGCTGTATGTGGTGCCATGCAGGGAAATTAAGGGTTCCCTGGCTGAATATGACGGCAAGATGGGAATGTTCTTTGAAATGGAGATTGACGGGCCTGAGGAGATTTTCCCTCTTCTGGAGGAAAAGATACAGACTGTGGTCACAAGCAGAACAGGAACAGCGGATCTGTACGAAAAAATCAGAGCCGGAGGCTGCCCGGGGGTTGACAGAGTTGTAGGCATGGGAGAGGCCCTCAACTTCGATACTGTATGGGACAGAAAGGACATTATAGACATTCTTTCGGAATAGAAAATCTCAGGATAGGACACAGGAGAAGACACAGGAGAAGACACAGGAGAAGACGATGTACTTTTTTGACAGGAATAAGGAATTTGCAGACAATACAGCATGCATAGATGACAGCGGCGCCTCTTTTACCTACCGGCAGCTTTGGGATATGGGGGATGAAGCCGTGTCCGGGATATCGGAGGGAAGCCTTGTGCTAATGGGCTGCAGAAACGATGCCGAATCCCTGGGGACATATCTGGCTCTTTTGAGAAAGGGCTGTCCTGTAATACTCATGGGGCAGAAGTCGGATGTTTCACTTGTTAACAGGATGATTCAGACCTACAGACCTGATGAGGTTCTGCTGATGCCGGGAGAAATATCAGAAGAGAGAGGTACACACAGGCTGACTGAAGGCCCGGCACTGCTGCTGTCAACCTCAGGCAGCACAGGAGCCCAGAAGCTGGTGAGACTCAGCAGGGAGAACCTTCAGAGCAACTGTGACTCAATTGTAGAGTATCTGGGAATTACGGCAGAGGAGAAACCCATAACGACGCTGCCTATGGAATATACATACGGTCTTTCTGTTATACATTCCCACATTGCCGTGGGTGCAACGGTAATATTGACAGAAAGAACGCTCTTTGAGAAGGAGTTCTGGGATCTGGTGAGGGAACATGGAGTTACATCCATGGCGGGAGTTCCCTATACATACGAGATGCTGAACAGGCTTAGAATCACCGAGATGGATCTGCCGGCACTGAAAACTCTGACCCAGGCGGGAGGTCATCTGAAGCCTGAGCTTCAGGAAAAGATGGCCGGGTGGGCAGCTGATACCGGCAGGAGGTTTTTCGTGATGTACGGACAGACGGAGGCCACTGCAAGAATGAGCTATGTGCCGCCGGAAAGATGTCTAGATAAGCCGGGAAGCATCGGCATACCGGTACCGGGCGGCAGAATTGATCTTGCCGAGGACGGAGAAATGATATACTACGGAAAGAACGTTTCCCTTGGTTACGCAACCTGTGAGGAGGATCTGCTGAAGGGGGATGAGAATCACGGACGCCTTGAAACAGGTGATATAGCATACAGAGACGAAGAGGGATATCTGTACATAAAGGGAAGAAAGAAGAGGTTTATCAAGCTTCAGGGAAAGAGAATAAGTCTGGATGAGCTTCAGGATGTTCTCAGGGAGGAGCTGGAAACCGATAATCTGGTTTGTACCGGCAGGGACGATGAGGGGGTCACCCTCTGGATTGTCTGTGAGCCGGATAAGGAGAGAATCCTAAACATCTTCGCAGAAAAATGGGATATGCGAAGCAGGATGGTCAACATAAGGAAAATCGACGCAATTCCGAGAAATGCATCGGGCAAGGTAATATATGCTGATTTGAAATAAGGAGGAACCGAAATGCTGATGAAAAAGTTTAATGGGCTTGACAGAGAGAATTCCCTTATCGGTATGGGAGTCATGAGACTTCTTGAGGACGAGAAGGGGAAGGTGGATACTAATGAAGCTATCAGACTTCTCAGATATGCCATAGATAACGGAATAAACTACATAGACACAGCCTATACATATCATGGGGGCATGAGCGAAAAAATAGTTGGAATGGCCCTCAAGGACGGATACCGTGAGAAGGTGATTCTGGCGGACAAGATGCCTACATGGCTTCTGAAAAGCGAGGAGGATGCCGCCGGATACTTCGACAAGCAGCTGGAGAGGCTTGATGTGGACTGCATCGACATGTACCTTATTCACAACATCATTCCGGCAAACTGGAAGAAGACGCTGAAATACAATCTCCTGAATTTTCTTGATGAGAAAAAGGCAGAGGGCAAGATAGGTCATATAGGCTTTTCCTTCCACGGTGAGCTTGATCTCTTTAAGGAAGTAATCGATGCCTATCCATGGGAGTTCTGTCAGATTCAGCTGAACTACCTGGACAAGGACAGCCAGGCAGGCCTTGAGGGACTTGAGTACGCCAGAGAAAGGGGTATTGATGTTATAGTCATGGAGCCTCTCAAGGGCGGCCGCATATCCGACAAGGTTCCGCCGTCAGTACAGGCCATCTGGGATGATGCAAAGGCCAAGGGCGTTGTGTCCGGTGACCGGACAGCGGCAGAGTGGGCCTTCAAGTGGGTTGCAGCTCAGCCCGGTGTATCGCTTATTCTAAGCGGAATGAACACCTATAAACAGCTTGATGAGAATATCAGAATCTTTTCCCGGGAGGATGTTGGTGTACTGACAGGGGAAGAAATTGAGGTAATAGACAGGGTGGCTGAGGAATACAACAGCAAGATAAGATATCAGTGCACCGGATGCGGATACTGTCTGCCGTGTCCTCAGAAAATTGATATTCCATATCTGATTGATAAACTGAACAACTGGTTTGCATTTGACAAGAACCCAAGCACCCGGCTTGAATACAGAAACTGGACGGACAAGCACGGCTCCGACTGCATACACTGCGGACAGTGTGAGGAAAAGTGTCCGCAGGGTCTGAAGATATCCCATATCATGAGTGAAGCGGAAGCAGAGCTTGAATAAACAAAACAAATTGGCAGAAGTGAAATAGTCCAAGTGTCTTGACAGCTGTTTTGACATAAGAGTACAATGACACTTGTTGGATAATACAATAATATTGTTAAAGATTATTTTGCGGGAGGTATGATATGGCAAAATATGCAGTACTTGTAGTTGATATGCTTGAAGATTTCGTTAATGGAGCCCTGACCTGTGACATGGCAAAGGCAATCGTTCCTGATGTTGCCAAGCTTGTAGATGCGGCAAGAGAAAAGAATGTTCCTGTAATTTTTTCAAATGACTGCCACATTAAGGGCGTTGACAAGGAACTGGAATTCTGGGGAGATCATGCCATAGTTGGAACTCCAGGGGCAGAGGTTATTCCGGAACTGAAGGCCGACCCTGAGAAGGACTTCATCGTTCCTAAGAGACATTACAGCGGATTTTTTGGAACAGATCTTAATATACTTCTTAAGGATCTCGGTGTTGATACCTGTGTAATCTGCGGTCTTCATGCTCACATGTGCTGCAGACATACAGGTGCTGATGCTTATCAGTACGGATATGACCTGGTTATTCCGGAGGAAACAACTGGTTCATTCACAGAGGAAGATTACAGAAACGGTCTGGAATACTTCAAGGCAACCTACGGCGGAGAAGTCTGCAAGCTTGACGATTTGATTGCCAGATTCTAGGAAGAGGTCCCTTTAAAGAATAGAAATGAAAGAGTTTTTTAAGCGTAAGGATATAGAAATCAGCGTGAAGCGTTACCTGCAGGATGCCATGTCAGCCATGGCTCTGGGTCTTTTCGCAACACTGCTGATGGGAACAATTCTCGATGTTCTGGGAGCCCAGACAGCAGTGCTGTTTGGCGATAATGCAGTATCAGCCTTTCTGGTTGAGGTAGGCGGGATAGCCAAGGGACTAATGGGAGCCGGCATAGGTGTTGCCGTAGCCCACGGACTCAAATCGCCGCCGCTGGTAATGTTCTCAAGTGCAGTTACAGGCATGATGGGAGCAACCATGATAGGCTTCGGAATTGAATATACGGGGGGCCCTGCAGGAGCATTTATTGCTGTAGCCATAGGCTGTGAGTTCGGAAAGATGGTTTCAAAGGAAACCCCAGTAGATATTCTCGTTACCCCGGCAACTACAATTATTATGGGTGGAATCGGAGCCAAGATTTTCGGGCCTGCCTTCGGATGGTGTCTCATGAAAATCGGTGAGTTTATCATGATTGCCACCGAGTGGAAGCCGTTTGTATTCGGAATAGTTGTGGCTGTTGTTGTGGGTTTGGTGCTCACGGCGCCGATTTCCAGCGCAGCTCTGTGCATAATGCTTAACCTGTCGGGAATTGCCGCAGGTGCTGCAACTGTGGGCTGCTGTGCTCAGATGGTGGGCTTCGCAGTTGCAAGCTACAGAGAAAACAGAATCGGAGGTCTTGTGGCTCAAGGCATCGGAACATCCATGCTGCAGGTTTCAAACATAATCAAGAATCCTTGGATTCTTCTTCCACCTACATTGGCGGCAGCAGTTGTGGGTCCGATTTCAACCTGCCTGTTCAAGATGACCAATATTCCCGTTGGGGCAGGCATGGGCACCTGCGGATTCGTAGGCCAGATCGGTACATTCACTGATATGGGATTCACACCGGATATTCTGTGGAAGGTAATTCTGCTCCAGATAGTTCTTCCGGGAGTTTGTGCCTTTGTATTTGATAGAGTAATGAGAAAGATCGGTCTCATCAAGGATGGAGACTATAAGCTTGAACTGTAATGAGTAAAAGATGCGATACAATTAAAGAGATGCTGATGATGTCTTCCGGTGCGGTTACTGCATCGACGCTGGCGGAGAAGCTGGGCGTGAGCAGGCAGATAATCGTGGGAGACATAGCCCTTTTGAGAGCTGCCGGAGAGGATATCGTGTCAACCTCCAGGGGCTATATAATAAACAGCGCCATGAAAACCGCTGACTATCCATTTGTTGGAGCTATAGCATGCAGGCATACGGACGAGCAGCTTAGGGAGGAACTCTACACAATAGTAGATTTCGGTGCAACGGTTATCGATGTTACAATCGAGCATGCCATCTACGGAGAGTTATCAGGTAAGCTGAATCTTTCCTCCAGATATGATGTGGATTGCTTCATCAAGGCTGTTGAGGAGGAGGAAAACTCCGCTCCAATCAGCGTTCTCACCGGAGGGGTGCATCTTCACCGGCTGGGGTGCCGCGACAGGGAAATCTTCGAAAAGATAAGAAGTTCCCTTGAGGAAAAGGGAATAGCAATCTCAGAATAGCGAATCGGCGGCAAAGTGAAGTTTCATTTTGCCGCTTTTTTTGTTAGAATAAAGTAGGATGAAATGCATATTTATATGAAAGGAAAAAAGACATGTACGAAACATTAAAGTATGAAGTAAGGGACGGGGTTGCTTTTGTAACCGTAAACAGACCTAAGGCAATGAATGCTCTGAACAGCCAGGTTCTCGACGAACTGTACTGCGCCTTTTACGAAATCTCCAAGAATGATGAAGTTCTGGCAGTTGTACTTACAGGAGAGGGCAAGGCCTTTGTGGCAGGTGCCGATATTGCCGAGATGTCAAAGCTGAATACTGTAGAGGCAAGAGCCTTCGCTCATAAGGGTCATAATGTAATGAACTTTATCGAGAATCTCAACAAGCCTGTAATTGCCGCTGTAAACGGATTCGCCCTTGGCGGAGGATGCGAGCTGTCAATGGCATGCGACATCAGACTGGCTTCATCAAAGGCCAAGTTCGGTCAGCCTGAGGTGGGTCTGGGACTCATACCGGGCTTCGGTGGAAACCTCAGACTGCCTAGACTTGTGGGAAAGGGAATGGCCAAGTATCTCATCTATTCGGCAGATATGATTGATGCTGAGGAAGCACACAGAATCGGTCTTGTGGAGAAGGTTTACGAACCTGATCAGCTTCTGGCTGAGGCAGAGGCTCTGGCGAAGAAAATCGCCTCCAAGGCACCGATTGCGGTTGCAGTTGCCAAGGATGTAATAAACAACGGATATGATGCTGACATGAAGACGGCTTCCGCATATGAAGTAAATGCCTTCGGTATTTCCTTCGCATCAGAGGACATGAGAGAGGGAACCTCCGCATTCCTGGAGAAGAGACCTGCAGTATTCAAGAACAAGTAGACATGTCCTTTGTAGAATTCAGAAATGTAGAAAAGATATACGGAACCGGTGATGTGGCTGTCAAAGCTTTGCAGGATGTGACCCTCGACATAGAGAAGGGTGAGATCTGTGTAATAGTGGGACAGTCCGGCGCCGGTAAAACAACTCTGCTGAACATCCTTGGGGGAATGGATAACCTCACTTCAGGCAGGGTTGTTTTGGATGGAAACGATATCTCCTGCTACGGGGAGAAGGAGCTGGCAACATACAGAAGGTACGATATAGGCTTCGTGTTCCAGTTTTACAATCTGATTCCGAATCTGACCGCTCTTGAGAATGTGGAGATCGCTTCACAGCTCACATCTGATCACCTTGACAGCAGGGCCGTTATGGAAATGGTCGGTCTAGGTGACAGAATGGATAACTTCCCGGCTCAGCTTTCTGGAGGTGAACAGCAGAGGGTGGCTATTGCCAGAGCTCTGGCAAAGAAGCCTAAGCTTCTGCTGTGCGATGAGCCTACGGGAGCCCTTGATTACGAAACAGGCAAGGCAATTCTGAAGCTTCTTCAGGACAGAGCCCGCAGAGACAACATGACGGTTATCATAATAACCCACAACCAGGCTCTGACTCCAATGGCGGACAGGGTGGTCAGAATAAAAAACGGTACAGTTGATTCCATCACCATTAACGAAAGCCCGACCTCCATCGATGACATAGAATGGTAAAGGCAGAAAGCGTGTAATGAAGCATAAGATTTATTACAAAAACATATGGCGAACCATTAGAGGCAGCCTAGGGCGATACATAGCTATCATGGCTATTGTCGCTCTGGGCGTGGGTTTTTTTGCGGGAGTTAAAGTTACCAAGGCATCCATGGTTGAAACTGCAGATCGCTATGCGTCTGCCCATAACATGTATGACTTCAAGCTTGTTTCTACCCTGGGATTTACAGGCGATGAAGTGGAGAAAGTCGAAGCAGCCCATGGCGTTGACGAGGCAGAGGGAAGCATCACCCTGGACTTTTTCTCAAAGGACCGCCGGGGAAACTCAATTATTGTCAAAGCCCATTCCATTACAGATAAAATAAACACATTGAGACTCACCGAGGGCAGGCTGCCTGAAAACAGCCGTGAGTGCGTAGGGGACAAGGAGCATTTTTCATCTGAAGATATCGGAAGAGAGATTAAGGTAACAGGTGAAAACAACAGGGATACAAGGGAGAATTTCAAGTACGGCAAGTATCGTCTTGTGGGGCTGGTGGATACCCCTGTATACCTGAACAGAACAGAGAGGGGAACAGCATCAATAGGTGACGGCTCCGTAAATGCATATGTTTACATGCCGCTTTCATCTTTTAATTGTGAATACTACACCGAGATGTATCTGACTGCCAAGAAGCAGGGGTACATGTACAGTGATGAATACAACAGCAGCATTGAGAAGGCAAAGCCCGGAATCCGAGAGGCAGGCGAAAAATGCGGCATGGACCGATACGATGAAATAGTATCGAAAGCAGAGAAGAAGCTTTCTGATGCAAAGGCTGAGCTTGACCGGGGAAGGCAGGAACTGGAGGAGGGCAGAAATGAGCTGGATTCAAAAAAGAAGGAAGCCTACGGCAAGCTCCGCAGCTCAAAGAAAGCTCTGGATGATGCGGGTAAGAAACTGAATTCTGCCCGAACGCAGCTGAACAGCCGACAGGATGAACTCACATCAAACCTGGAGACTCTGGAGCAGGCGGAAACACAGGCAGCCGGCGGATATGAGGCTGCAAAGGCAGCATATGATGCTGCATATCAGAGTGCTGTGGACAGGGGTGAGGATCCTGAAACCAGCGAAGACGTTTTGTCCGCTCTCAAACAGATGGAAGCTGCAGAAGCTGCTCTTGATACGGTACAGGGAAACCTGAAAACTGTAAGGGGGGCGCTGGAGCAGGTGGAGGTTGCCTTTGCATCTCTTCATTCACAGGAAGCCCAGGTTGAGGCAGGATACAGAGAGTATCGAACCGGCATGAAGAAGGCCAAAAGGGAATTCGCAGCTGCTGAGGCACGGCTTGCAGCGGCAGAGGAGGAGCTTCAGGCAGGTGAACGGGAGATTACAAAGTCTGAAAGGAAGCTGAAGGACCTTGAAAAGCCGGAGCTTTATGTTCAGACCAGAGATGACAATCCGGGTTATGAGTCCTTTAACAGCAATTCGGATATTGTGGACAGCATTGCCAAGGTGTTCCCGGTATTTTTCTTCCTGATTGCCGCACTGGTATGTTCCACCACCATGTCCAGGATGATAGAGGAGGAGAGAACCCAGATAGGAGCACTTAGGGCCATAGGATATTCCCGTAGAAGGATAATGCTCAAGTATGTAATTTATTCGGGAAGCGCAGCGGCAATTGGATGCATTGCGGGATTTATTCTTGGATCGAAATTCTTCCCTCTGGCGATATGGCTGGCCTATAACATGATATTTGACTTCTCGTCTCTGGAGTTTTATTTCAGCTTTCCGCTGGCAGCAGTATCATTGCTTGTGGCACTGCTCTGCTCTGCAGGAACGACGTATCTGGCCTGCAGGCGTCAGCTCAGGGAAATGCCTGCGGAGATTCTGCGTCCGAGAGCGCCGAAGGCAGGTAAGCGGGTATTCCTTGAGAGAATTGATTTCTTATGGAGCAGGTTGAGATTTTTGCACAAGGTTGCGGCCAGAAACATTCTGAGATACAAGAAGAGAATGATAATGATGATAATGGGTATCGCCGGCTGCACTGCACTTGTTCTGGCAGGCTTCGGCATATTCGACTCCGTTGCGGGAATGGCGGATCATCAGTATGAGGAAATAGAAAAATACGATGTGACGGTGCAGTTTGAGGGGGCACTTGACGATAAGGAGGTGGAGAAATTCACCGATGATATCAGCGGGATATCGGTTATGGTTCCCGTGGAGAGAACAACTGTTACTGCCAAGTCGCCTGATAAGATACGATCCTGTGACATGATGATTACAGATAAACCTTCACGGCTTAAAAAGATAATCAATTTCCGTGAAGGCTCCACCGAGGGTCCGGAGCTTGAATATCCGGGTACCGGAGAAGCTCTAATTAACAACAAGCTGGCGGAGCTTATGGGAGTTGAGAAGGGAGATATGCTTACAGTTGAGTACGACGATACCAAGATGGTAAAACTGAAGGTAAGCGGCATCTACAGAAACTACGTGGGCAACTACATTTACATAAATACGGAAACCTTCGATAAGGTTATGAACAAGGCTTATGAGCCTGAGCTGGCTCTGATTAAGCTTGCGGAGGGAGATACAGAGAAAACGGTTAAGGATATAAACGAGAACAGCAGTGTACTGGGTCTTAAGCTGAACAGCGATACCAGGAAGACAGTTGACAGCATGATGGTTAGTCTTAATTACATTGTGTGGCTTGTTGTGGCCTGCGCCGGAGCTCTGGCCTTTATTGTTCTCTTTAATCTGGGGAACATCAACATCACGGAACGAACCAGGGAGATTGCAACAATCAAGGTTCTTGGCTTCTATCCGGCGGAGACGGGTTCATATGTGTTCAGGGAGAACATTGTTCTCATTGTGCTGGGAATTGCTGTCGGTCTGCCGGCAGGTTTCGCTCTACACAAGTTTATAATGAAACAGATAATAGTTGATATAATCGCATTCAACGAGACTGTTGAACCGAGAAGTTATTTCTTTGCAGCAGCCATGGTAATCTGCTTCTCTGTATTCACGGATATGATTCTGAGAAAAAAGCTGAAGAAGATTCATATGGCTGAGGCACTTAAGTCCATAGAGTAACATAAGGGGGGATTATCAGTTATGGCAATTGAAAAAGTAGAGGTAACTCTTACCGAAGAGGATTTTAACCACAAGGGAATAATCAAGGCGGAGAGTCTTTTCAGGTATCTTCAGAAGGCTGCAGCCAATCAGACGGTGAAATACGGGGTAAGCGTTGAGGAACTTATTGAGCAGGGATACATGTGGGCTCTGACCAAGATGAAGGTAATAATCAACGGAGATATTCTGCCCGGAAGGAAATATACATTCGCAACCTTCCCGCTGCATCAGAAAAGGGCTACCTTTAAGAGAGAGTTCTTTGTATGCGAGACTGAGAAGTATGCAGGGCTTGATTCGCCAATGGTGGCTGTAGGTACCAGCCAGTGGTGCGTAATGGATTTTGTAACCAGGAAGCTGGTGCGAAAAAGCGGGATAGGTGAGTCTCTGGCGGATGTCTGCGAAGATAGTGAAATCATCCCCGGTCCCATCGAGAAGATTAGGGGAAGTGAGCTTGAGTATGCAGGAATCCATACTGTTAATGAGGAGGATCTTGACAGCAACAGGCATACCAACAATTGCCGTTATCTGACCATGGCCGAAAACTGCATCGACAGACAGGGAAACACGGTAATTGTGAATTATGTAATGGAAACAAGACTTGGAGACGAAATCAGGCTTTACAAAGAAGAAGGAGCAGGGGGCAGCTTCGTTGAAGGCAGGAAAGCTGATGAAAACGGAGTGGAGGAGAAGGTTTTCGAAGTGTACTTCGGAGACTGAGAATGTAATTACTTAATAAAAGAGGAGCTGTTAATCAGCTCCTCTAATTTGTTTTTGTAAAACTCAGCTTTTGTAAATTCAGTGAGAATTATACAAGACCCTGTTCCATCATTGCAGCAGCAACCTTTTCGAAACCGGCGATGTTTCCGCCCTGAACCAGAAGGTTCTTGTTTCCGAAGTACTTTTCTGCAGCAGCAGCACTGTTCTTGTAGATGTTTCTCATGATATCGTGGAGCTGATCGTATACAGCCTGGTGCTGATATACAGTGTGACCAGCGTTCTGTCCCATTTCGATGCATGAGCAAGCAACGCCACCAGCGTTAGCAGCCTTAGCTGATCCAACTGCGATCATGTTCTCGATGAGGTAGTTGAGAGCATCGTTAGTTGTAGGCATGTTAGCTCCTTCACAGTAGAACTTGCAGCCGCCTTCTACGATCTGCTTAGCGTGTTCCATGTGAACGTCGTTCTGCATAGCGCAAGGGATGAACATGTCAACCTTGATGCCTTCGTCCTGCTGTACGCCCCAAGGCTTCTTGCCTTCGTAGAACTTAGCGTTAGGGAACTTCTCTGCGTAAGGTGCGCAGATGTTCTTTCCAGATGATCTCAGCTCGAGGAGGTAGTCAACCTTTTCCTGAGTTGTGATTCCGTCTGGGTCGTAGATGTATCCGTCCGGTCCTGAAATAGTAACGCACTTAGCGCCCAGTTCCATAAGCTTCCAAGCAGCACCCCATGCTACGTTACCGAATCCTGAAATACCAACAACCTTGTCCTTGAAGTCTTCGCCGTTAGCCTTCAGCATTTCTTCTGCGTACCATACGATACCGAATCCAGTAGCTTCAGCTCTTCCCAGCAGTCCGCCGTATGACAGTCCCTTTCCTGTGAGAACGCCTTCATATCTGTCAACGATTCTCTTGTACTGTCCGAAGAGGTATCCGATTTCTCTTCCGCCAACGCCCAGGTCACCTGCAGGAACGTCAGTGTTAGGACCAATGTGTCTGTAGAGTTCAGTCATGAATGCCTGGCAGAATCTCATTACTTCTGCATCGCTCTTTCCGTTAGGATCGAAGTCTGAACCACCCTTGCCGCCGCCGATAGGCAGACCAGTCAGTGAGTTCTTGAAGATCTGTTCGAAGCCCAGGAACTTAATGATTCCAGGATATACGTTTGGAGCAAATCTCAGGCCGCCTTTGTAAGGTCCGATAGCGCTGTTGAACTGATATCTGTATCCCTTGTTAACGTTTACTTTACCAGCATCGTCAACCCATACTACTCTGAAAGTAACTCCTCTTTCAGGTTCTACCAGTCTTTCCAGCAGAGCACATTCTTCATATTCCGGATGCTGTTCAACAACAGGAACCAGTGAAGTCAGTACTTCTTCTACTGTCTGATGGAATTCAACTTCGCCTGGGTTTCTTTCTTTAACCCAATTGATGACTCTTTCAACATACTCTTTTGACATTTTTTTTCTCCTTTTTCTTAAAAAAATTTGCAAAGTTTTTTAATGCCTTGTCACGAAATAATACTACCACTTTGATATTTTTTCGTCAATGCTTTGAGAGCTTTCACACTATAAGTTGAAATTTTCTGAATACGGCATTGCTTCTTTCTCCAATGGACTTTTAATATTTCAAGGATTTTGTTATACTGATTCAGTAAGAAACAAGGAAGGGAGGCATTGTCATGGCTGAGACTAAAAACAATGAATACACAGCAAAGGAAAATGAAGCAAAGGCAATGGATATGGAAACAAAGAATCAGCAGTTCGAGGAAGATGTCGAAGCGATTCTTGAGATGCTCGAAGGGGGCGATTATTTCGATGCCCGCAATGCTATCCTTAAATACAACGAGGTGGATTCCAGTGAAATCCTTGAGGAAATTCTGGATGAGCTGGGAATAGAGAAGGCAATAATAATGTTCAGAATGCTTCCGAAGAATGTTTCTGTGGAAGTGTTCTCCTATCTGGACGGCGACGATCAGGTGGAAATAATCAACGGCATTACCGATCGGGAAATATCCTTCATTATGGAAGAGATGAATTTTGACGACAAGATTGATGTGCTGGAGGAACTGCCTGCAAACATCGTCGACAAAATTCTGGATCAGACTCCCAAGGAGGAACGAAGGCTCATCAACACCTTCCTGAATTATCCGGAGGATTGTGCCGGAAGCCTCATGACACCGGATTACATAAGTCTTCAGGAAACCATGACTGTTCAACAGGCACTGGCCCACATAAAGGAACAGGGAATGAGCAGTGAGACCGTATATACATGCTACGTTAAGCACGGGGGAAGGGAACTGAAGGGAATCGTTTCCCTTAGCGCCCTCGTCATTTCTGATTCCGATACCCTTGTGTCCGAGCTTATGCATACTGACTACGTGTACGTGAATGTGTATGACGACCAGGAGGAGGTAGCTGACGCATTCAAGAAGTACGGCTTCTTGGCTCTGCCCGTTGTGGATAACGAGAACAGGCTTGTGGGTATCGTAACCGTGGACGACGTTATGGATATCATGGAGGAGGAAGCAACTGAGGATATAGAACGTATGGGCGGTGTTGTTGGTCACGAAGCAGATGCGGAGTACCTTGATATAGGGGTGTTCAAGCATGTGAGAAACAGGCTGCCATGGCTTCTGTTCATGACAGTGATGCTGATGATAACAGGAACGCTGATATCACAGTTCGAGGAAGTGCTGTCCCAGGTTATCATTCTGGTGGCGTATCTTCCGCTG
>JALFKB010000072.1 GCA_022775805.1 Clostridiales bacterium | reverse complement strand
CAAGCTGCTCGTCCACCGGATCGTATTTGTTTGCTTCTATTGTCTTCGGCCAGAAAGCTGTACAAGGGTCATCGGCATAAACCTTTTCTGCCATGGTGGCAAGAGGTCTCAGGTTAATTCCGTATCCCACCTCCATCATGTCGAAGTTGTTGTATTTGATGTTTATTCTCAGCACATTGGTAATGCATGCCCAGCTTCCCGTTGCCGCACCCATCCAGAGAATGTCGTGATTGCCCCACTGGAAATCAACATCGTGATAGTTCATGAGATAATCCATAATCTTATCAGGAGCAGCGCCTCTGTCCCAAATGTCTCCTATTATATGGAGTCTGTCAACAGCCAGACTGCTGATAACATCTGTCATCTCAATGATGAAATCCTGAGCCTCTCCGCACTCAACCAGGGTGTCAACAATCTTCACGTAGTACTCGCCCATGTTGTACTTTGAATTGGCATGGAGCAATTCGTCGATGATGTACGCATACTGCTTGGGAAGTCTCTTGCGGACCTTGGACTGGGTGTACTTGTTGGTTACGGATCTCAGAACCTCAGTAAGCTGAATGATTGCAGTCTTGCACCACTTTTCGAAATCATCCTCACTCTGCTTGCGACGGGCCAGCTCTGCCTTTGCATTATATACCAGAGCAGCCAGCGCATCCCTCTCCTCATTGGAAAGAGTCGGCCCGAAAATGTCGTCAATCTTGTCCCGAATTACCCCCGATGCACTCTTAAGCATGTGAATAAACGCATCGTGTTCCCCGTGAAGGTCACTTAGGAAATATTCCGTTCCCTTGGGGAGACTCAGAATTGCGCTTAAATTTACTATTTCTTCCGTTGCGGATTTGATGTCAGGGTACTGCTTAGAAAGATTCTTGAGTAATGCTTTGTTAATCAATTTAATTCCTCCCGGCTTATCGCACGCTAAAAGCCCGCCAAAAACAGGCGGGCAGTCTTTTCTTACTTACCGTAACCGGTAAACTTCTTTTCCTTTTCGGTAGGTCTGAGGGCATCTGCAGAAGCAGGCTGTGGATTGTACACCCTGTACTCGCCGAAATCCTCTGCTTTAACTACCGGAACAAGTCCTGACATGTCATAGCCTCCGCTTGAAGACTTAACACAATACACCTTAAACAGATAGTTGACAACGCCAACCATCCTCAGCACAAACACCTCTGTCATTCCCTCCTTAACATCGGATCCGAGAATCCTTACCGATTTCAGATGGGTCTGCTGAAGCCTTGCCTTTACCGCCTTCTCAGCCGCTTTGTCTCTTGTTTTGTTTGTTCTTGCCATGAAATGTCTTCTCCTCTAACTATTACATACCTACAACTGTATGATACCTAATAGGAAAATGGGTGTCAAGGCTACTTATTATCTCTTTCCGGCTCTTATCCTGCTGCCCCGGCGGCGTCTGGCCCGTTTGGCTGCCTCGTACTTTTTCCGGGTTTTAGGTTTCATTACGGAATACCCGAACCTGCCTATTTCTCTGCTGCTCACCGGGAAATAGTGACCGTGGCTGTATGCCATAAGCCCCGCCTTCTCCAGATGAAGCTCTCCATTCTCGTCCATAAGCTCCTCCCGGGCGGTCATGCTTACGATTTCCGCCAGGAACATGTCATGGGAGCCCAGCTCCTTCACCTCCGTCACCCTGCATTCAATGCTCAACGGCGATTCACCGATGGATGGGCAGGAAACCTTCTCCGAGGTCACAGGCGTGAGTTTCTGCTCTCTGAACTTGTCAAAATCTCTTCCCGACTTAACACCGCACCAGTCTGTTGCAAAGGCAAGCTCCTCTGTTGTCAGATTTATTACGAATTCCTTCGTATCGGCGATAATGTCGTGGGAGAACCTCTCCTTTCTTACCGAAATGTACGTCATTGGCGGATTGGAGTTAACAATTCCCGTCCATGCAATCGTTATAATATTAGGCGTCTCCCCCTCCCTGCCGCAGCTTACCATTACAGCAGGAACCGGCGCCATTACGGCGCCGGAGCTTAATACTCTTCTCTTCATCATTCCTCAAAGGCCTCCCTCCAGGCGTCCTCCTTGCCATCCCTTAAATCCTCAAGGTTGTACGGCGTTGCCTGGTACAGATAATAGTTCAGCCAGTTGGAGAACAGCAGCGATGCGTGGCCTCTCCATCTGAACATGATTTCCTTGTTAGGATCATCATCCCTGAAATAATTGGCAGGAACATCAATATC
>JALFKB010000024.1 GCA_022775805.1 Clostridiales bacterium | reverse complement strand
GCAGAGCAGTCTGTAATCTGTCCTGAGAAGGATTTCGAAGACATCCTCAAGGAATTCGAAGCCAACGGCTGCTATGTTGTAAGGGATCCTGAGGAGCTTGAAAAGGTACGGGGAGCTCTCTTCGATGACGGCAAGCCGAACAGACACTCTGTAGGACAATCCTGCGGCAAGGTTGCGGAGCTTGCAGGCATTCAGATTCCTGAGGGTACCAGGGCTATCGTGGCAGTTGCAGAGGGCACCGGTCTCACGGACCTCCTGGGAGGAGAGAAGATGGCGCCTGTAATAAGCGCGTATCCGTACAGTGATCTTGATGACGGAATCAGAATCGCAGCTGAAAATCTGGAGAAGGACGGCAAGGGCCACAGCGTTTCATTCCACTCCGACAGCGAAGAGCATATTGCCAAGGTGGGTGAAAGCCTTTGCGTATCTAGATTTGTCATCAACCAGTGCAGCGCCAACTCGGCAGGAGGCTCATACTTCAACGGCCTGAACCCTACGAATACTCTGGGCTGCGGTTCATGGGGACACAACTCCATTTCAGAAAATCTGAACTATCATCATCTGATGAATGTCTCCAGAATTGCCCGCTTCATGCCTGATAATCACGTTCCTACAGACGAGGAACTCTGGGGATAACGACGCCGTGATCACACATAGTTAAAAAAAGAGCTGTTACACATTACCTAGTGCAACAGCTCTTTTTTCCTGTTTACCCCTTTATGATCTACTGCCTTTGCACGGGTTTCTCCCGGCCCCTAAAAAGATGATATTCCAAACCAGATGCTTACATCTCCCAGCATACTGTCAATTTCCATCTTGTTCGGGCCGCCCTCACGTACATAGGATGCGAATGAATCATCATCCATCTCCATATCGTTAATTGCCAGTATACCGTCTGTAACGTGGATGTTTTTGGCATAACTGCTTTCATCCCGGCTGGTTTCTACGTTTATATCGCCATCCGAGCTCTTAATCTTCGTGAGACCTTCCAGATCTCCGTGAATCCTGCAGTCACCGTAACCGGTTTCCACATTCAGTCCCCGGCTTCTTATGGACTGGGTGTATACGTCACCGTCGGTTGTCTTCAGATTAACCTGACCGCAGCTGACTCCCAGCACAGCCACATCGCAGGCTGTTAGGTTCACATCTATCTCATCCAGATCTCTGTTGCCGCAAAAGACCACAACCTTAGGAATTCCATCGTCATATGAAAGGTTCATGGATACGACGCCTCCGTCATATATATTGCTGTTTATTTCTAATACCCCGTTTGTCACCTTGTACTGAGGCGGGTTAATGTTTTCTCCATAGCATAGGAATACCATTCCCTCCTCAGGCGCGTGCGCTTTGATTGCCTCTGAAACCTGCCTCGGCAGAGTCCAGCTTGCGGGCATTGCGTTGTAATCTGCACCTATGAGGCAAATATCCATTTCACCTGTGACCCTGATGGAATCAAACTCAAGATCCTCGCCGTAGCTCGTCTGAAGTTCTCCCGGCGTTCCCTCAAGCCAGTCATACTTCTCGGCAACCTTATTAATCCCCGAAACACCGTTGGTCATGATGCCCCCGAAACACAGACCCATTCCCACAAACAGCGTTATGCCGCATATGATGAAGAATTTCATGAGCTTATTCATGTTTTTCACCTCCCGTAATCATACCCCCGTTGATAAATCCGTCTCTTGGATCCTCAGGTGTTTCCCTGAAGGACCATCCTTCTCCCATTCCTTCGGACATTTCCTCAAACTGCTTTTTTCTTTTCCTGTCGTGGGCATCCCTTATCAATCTCACGATGAGCTTAACAAGCTCTCTGGTACCGATAAATGCTCCAACCCCTGCAGCTGCAGTGAGAGCCGCCAGCACCAGGCCTCCTCCCAGGAACATGCATCCGGTGGCAGCACTTCCGCTAAAGGCAACACATCCGAATACAATTGCCGCCAGAGCCGCCACACCACAGCCTATAATCACCGAGTATACCGAGATAATTACTCCCAGCAGACTGAAGATAACGCAAAATGCCACCAGCGCAATGCAGATTGCCAGAGGAATTGATACAGGTGCGGAACAGATTCCAAGAACAACCCACCATACCGCAGAAAGCTTCGATCTGGAACTCTCCTTCCTGATGCCTGAGACATTCTCTTCACCGTCAAGAATTCTGGCGGCATAGTCCGCCTTAATCTCAGCTGCAACCCTCTTTGGCGATCCAAGATTCCTGATTATCTCCTCTTCGGTTTTCTCTCCCCTTGCCAGCTTCTCATCGATGAACTCCTCGAAGAATTCAGTTGCTGCCACGATTTCCTCAGGAGGCAGCTTCTTTAACTCTTTTCTTAATGCGAGTATAAATTCCTGCCTATTCATTTCCATCATCCCTTCCCTTGTCGTTTGAATTCGGACCCTCAAGCAATGTCTCTATTGCTGTTCTGTATTCGCGCCACTGTCTGAGATAATCCGACAGCTGGGCGATACCCTTCTCCGTTATTGAGTAATACCTTCTGTTTCTGCCCTGATACGGCTGATCGTAGGTTCTGCAGAACTGTTCCTTCTGAAGCCTTCTGAGAACCGGATACAGGGTGGACTCTGAAACCACTATGGATTTCTTCATCTCCTGCGTAATCTCATACCCGTATGTGTCCCCTCGTTTCAAAATAGCCAGGGCGCATGCGTCGAGCAGACTTGATTCAATTTTAAACGCCATGATGCGCCTCCTTTCCGGGTTGACCCCTCGTTCGTATAATACTATATGACATATAATATTGTCTGTCAACCCATATTCTATGAAAAATAAATGGTGTTTTTGTTAAAAATATAACGAATTTCTCTTTACTTTTGATGGTTAGATGTTACAATGATTACGTTACAAAATAAGGAGGATGTGTTATGTACAAGACATCGTTATTAGAAAAAAAATACAAGGAAAAGCTTATCACTGCTGAACAGGCTGCCGAAATGGTACACAACAACAACCGCATCCACTTCGGCCTCGGCCTCGGAACAGTCAAGGACATTGACAAAGCTTTAGCAAAGAGAGCCGATGAATTATGGAATGTTGAGATTGTCAGCACTGTTGGCGTAAGGAGCACTCCTTTTGAAACATATCTGGCAACTGATGACAACCGCAAGGTGCGTTTCGCTTCTGCACACTTCAGTGCCTTTGACAGAGAAATGAGCAAAAACGGCCGCTGCTGGTACATTCCTATGATGTTCAACGAGCTTCCTGTTTACTGGCAGCACAATGACAGCGGAGTTGATATTGCCTTCTTCCAGGTTGCTCCTATGGATGAGCACGGCAACTTCAATATCGGTCCTCAGGTGGCTGATATATGGGGCGTTATCAAGAGCGCCAAGAGGATAATTGTAGAAGTTAATGAAAACATGCCTATCGCCCACGGTCACCAGACTCAGCTGAATCTCTACGGCGTGGATTATGTTGTTGAGGGTTCAAATCCTCCGATGGATGAGTTGAAAACAAAGCAGCCTTCGAAGATAGACAGATATATTGCGGAATATGTAGTGTCTCAAATAGACTCCCACAGTACTCTCCAGCTGGGAATCGGAGCACTGCCGAGCTGCATCGGCTCCATGCTGGCTGACTCGGATGTAAGAAACATCAACGCCCACACCGAGATGTTCGTTGATGCTTACGTTGACTTATTTGAAGCAGGCAAGCTTACGGGAAACAAGCCGGTTGACAAGGGCAAGGCTGTTTACACCTTTGCGGGAGGCACCAAGCGGCTCTATGATTTTATCGATGACAATCCTATCTGCTGCAGTGCCCCGGTTGATTATGTTAACAACATTGGAACCATCTCCCAGATTGACAACTTTGTTTCTGTAAACAGCTGCATTCAGGTGGATCTCTACGGACAGGTCTGCTCCGAATCAGCAGGACCTCAGCAGGTATCCGGAACCGGCGGACAGCTGGACTTCGTTCTTGGAGCCTACGCTTCGAAGGGCGGCAAGAGCTTCCTCTGCACCCCTTCCACTAGAACTCTCAAGGACGGAACCAAGGTGTCCCTGATTAGACCGATGCTTTCCGAAGGCAGCATCGTAACCACCCCGAGAACTGCAACCAATTTCGTGGTTACGGAATACGGCATAGCAAATCTGAAGGGCAAAAACACCTGGGAAAGAGCTGAGCTTCTCATAAACATAGCTCACCCTGACTTCAGAGACGAGCTGGTTCAGGAAGCTGAGAAGATGGGTATCTGGAAGAACACATCCAAAGTTACATACTGATTAAATGCTTCAATTAATACTAATATGACTAAAGGCTGCCGCACTGGTTTTCAGTGCGGCAGCCTTTTTGCTTCATGGTGCTCTGCTCTTCCCACGCCCTGGGGTCAGGTACAGCCCAAGCAACCTATCAAAACCTGCTAGCCTTTCATTTCTTCCAGCAGCGATATCATGGTTTCGGCATCATTAATGCTGTTAACCTGCCTCCTTATTGCAGTGGCGCCCTTCATGCCTTTTGTATAATACCCAACGAACTTTCTCATTTCCTTCACGCCTATGTTCTCGCCTTTATCAAGGCATACCTCACGGATGTGCCTGATAAGCATGTCAATTCGTTCATCGGCGTTTGGCGATGGGCTGCCCGATCCGGCCTCCCACAGGGCTGTGGCCTCGGCGAATATCCATGGGTTTCCCAGGGCGCCCCGGGCTATCATAACTCCGTCGCAGCCGGTTTGATCCATCATGCGTATGGCATCGGCTCCGCATCGTATATCGCCGTTACCTATTACGGGAATGTTCACGGCCTTTTTTACCTGGGCAATCACCTGCCAGTCGGCAGGACCCTCGTAGAACTGCTGCCTGGTTCTGCCGTGAACCGTCACCGCAGCTCCGCCGGCGGCTTCAATGGCTCGGGCAGCCTCCACCGCCACATTTTCTCCGATTTCAAAACCCATCCTTATCTTGGCTGTTACAGGCTTTGGCTGTGGATTCCCCGCAGGATCTGCCCCTGCTCCCCGCTGAGCGCCGGCAACCATGGCGGCTACACAGTCATAAAGCAGCTCCGGATTCTTCAGCAGGGCAGAGCCTTCCCCGTTCTTCACAATTTTAGGAACGGGACATCCGCAGTTCAGATCGAGAACCATATTGTCACAGCCTGCCAGCTCCTCTGCTGCAAAGGCAAGGATTTCCGGTTCCCTTCCGAAAATCTGATAGCCTGCAGTCTCCCCCGGCAGTAGCTCAAGGAGCTTACGGGTTTTGCGGTCCCCGTATTTCAGCCCCTTGGCCGAAACCATTTCCGTGAACGTTAAAGAAGCCCCCTGCTGTGCACAAAGGGCTCTCATTGTCTTGTCCGTATATCCTGCCAGGGGTGCCAGCAGGAAGGGATTCTTAAGTTCTATGCTTCCTATTTTCAAAGTTTTTTTCATGTTCTGTCTGATGTTCTTCCGAAAGTAATGTTCCCTGTTAGAACCTGCCTGCTAAAGCTTGCCTTCATAAAGCATGTCGTCCTTATCAATCTGCTCCTGGGTGGCGTGCCTTTTGCTCTTCTTGTTCTTCCTGTAAATCATCTCCAGTCCCTCCAGGGTCAGGAGCTTGTCCACGTAGTCAATACAGTCCACACCGCTGTTAACCAGGGTGGCAAGACCTCCGGTGGCAATTACCTTAATGTCTTCCTCCGATATTTCGCCCTTGCAGTATTCTGCAAGTTCTCTTTTCATCTTTTTCACTATGAATTCCACCAGACCCATGTGTCCGTATACCAGTCCGGACTGCATGGAGTTTATGGTGTTTCTGCAGATTACGCTTCCCGGCTCCTCCAGTTCAACCTTAGGAAGCTTGGCGGTTTTCTCGAACAGGGCATCTGATGAAATCTTCAGACCCGGAGCTATCGTTCCGCCGATATACTCTGCCTTTGCAGTAATGGCACAGAAGGTTGTTGCTGTACCAAGATCTATTACTATAAGCGGGCCGCCGTATTTGGCATGGGCTGCAACCGCATTAACTATCCGGTCCGCGCCCACCTGCTTGGGATTGTCGTATTTAACCACCAGCCCTGTTTTGATTCCCGGGCCGATTACTATCGCTCTCGTATCAAAATACTTCTGAGAGAGATGCTGAAGGGTGTACAGTATCGACGGAACTACCGTTGAAATAATAACATCCTCCACCTCATTTACATCCAGATTTTCGTACTGAAAAAGCTGGTGGATTACCATTCCGTACTCGTCGGCACTCTTTCGGTTATCCGTTTCAAGTCTCCAGTTGGTGACCATCTCACCATCCTTGAAAACTCCCAGCACTATGTTTGTGTTTCCTACATCAAAAGCAAGTAACATGTTGTCTCCTTTCGCTTCGCCGCCGGCTCTGCCTCTATCCTGGTCATGCCGGTCGTCCCGCCTATGGTGTCGTTAAACAGCAGAGGCGGTCATTTAACCGCCTCTGCCAATATATCCGTAAATCCAAAATACTACTGTTATTTAAGTGTGATCAGAACGTCTCCTGAGTTAACTGATGCGCCCTTTGCTGCAACAATCTTGTCAACTGTTCCTGCTGCAGGTGCTGCGATTTCGTTTTCCATCTTCATTGCTTCAAGAATCAGAACTGTATCGCCTGCATTTACTGCCTGGCCTTCAGTTACCTTGACATCCAGAACTGTTCCCGGCATTGGAGCCGTGATGCTTCCTGCGCCGCCTGCAGGTGCTGCTGCAGGTGCTGCTGCAGGTGCTGCTACCGGTGCTGGAGCCGGAGCTGCTGCCGGTGCTGGAGCCGGTGCAGGAGCCGGTGCAGGTGCAGGTGCTGCTGCAGGAGCCGGTGCTCCGCCTAAATCTTCTACTTCAACTGCATATGTTGTTCCGTTTACAGTGATGTTGTACTTTTTCATTTCTATCGTTTCCTTTCTCTAAAACTTTCTGGTTGCGAGTCTGTCTTCCAGTCCTGATACACCCCAAGGAGTGTTTTCACCTGAAACTCTCTGTATTTTCTTCACCACCAGGTTGTTTGCGTTGGCTCCTGTATATGCCGCAACCGCTGCTGCGATTACTGCCACCAGCGTATCATCGGAGGCTGCTGCCGGGGCCTGTGCAGGAGCTGCCGCTGCTGCAGGTGCCGGGGCTGCTGCCGGGGCTGCCTTTTCCTTTGGCTTAGTTGCACCCAGAACCTTACCCATGATAACAATGAATATCCAGATGAGAATCAGTACCGTAAAAGTGATTCCCAGTCCCATAAGCATGGTAATTGCTGATGCCAGCATCTTCTGCCCGAAGGTCAGACCTATGATAAGCTCAGGATTCGAGAATTGTTCCATTAAACTCATGCTGTCACCTCCTAGAGCGGAATGTTGCCGTGCTTCTTAGGCGGCAATGTTTCCTTCTTTGTCTTAAGCATGTCAAAGGCGCTGATGATTCTCTGTCTTGCTGTTGCAGGCTCGATTACATCATCAACATAGCCCAAACTTGCTGCATAGTAAGGGTTGTTAAACAGTTCTTCGTACTCGTCGATTCTCTGCTTTCTCAGAGCCTCAGGATCCTCTGCAGTCTTCAGCTCTGCCTTAACGGATGACATGATGTTTACAGCACCTTCAGCGCCCATTACAGCAATCTGTGCCGACGGCCATGCCATTACTATATCTGCTCCCAGTTCCTTGTTGCACATTGCGATGTAAGCACCGCCGTATGCCTTTCTCAGAATCATTGTAACCTTAGGAACAGTTGCCTCGCAGTAAGCGTAGAGCAGCTTAGCTCCGTGTCTGATGATTCCGCCGTGTTCCTGAGTTGATCCCGGCAGGAATCCAGGTACGTCTTCCAGTGTAAGAACAGGAATGTTGAATGCATCACATCTTCTTACGAATCTTGCTGCCTTGTCTGATGCGTTGATGTCGAGACATCCTGCACCTACAGCCGGCTGGTTGGCGATAACGCCTACTGTCTGACCGCCCATTCTGATGAAGCATGTGATAATGTTCTTAGCATACATTGCATTAACATCGTAGTACTTGCCTTCATCAGCAATTCCCTTGATGATGTCATACATGTTATATGCCTTATTAGGGTTCTCAGGAATGATTTCGTTAAACTCAGGGATGAGTCTGTTAACGTCATCATTGCATGCATAAGCAGGGGCCATTTCCTTGTTGTTTGAAGGCAGGTACGAGAGCAGTTCTCTTACTGACATCAGCGTCTCCTGGTCGTTTGCGCCCATGAAGTGTGCAACGCCGGAAATGTTGTTGTGAGCTCTCGCTCCCCCCAGAGCCTCTGCTGTGATTATTTCGCCTGTTACTGTCTTGATTACATTCGGTCCCGTAATGAACATCTGTGATGTCTGGTCAACCATGAAGATGAAGTCAGTGATTGCCGGTGAGTATACTGCTCCTCCTGCACACGGTCCCATGATTACGGAAATCTGAGGAATTACTCCTGATGAAATGGTGTTGTTGTGGAAAATCTTACCGAAGCCTGACAGTGCAGCTACACCTTCTTCGATTCTTGCTCCGCCTGAGTCCTGCAGACCAACAATCGGAGCTCCCATCTTCAGAGCCATTCCCTGTACTTTTACGATTTTTTCTGCGTGGTATTCACCCAGTGCTCCTCCACCAACTGTGAAGTCCTGTGCAAATGCAAATACCAGTCTGCCATCAATCTGGCCGTATCCTGTTACTACGCCGTCACTAGGCATATCCTTTTCAGGCATTCCGTAGAACGGGCATCTGCTCTTAACAAATGTGTCGATTTCTACGAAGGAGCCTTCATCGAACAGGATGTCAAGTCTCTCACGTGCGGTAAGCTTGCCCTTAGCGTGCTGTGACTCGATTCTCTTCTCTCCTCCACCTAATCTGAGATGTTCTTTCTTCTCGAGGAGCTGTTCAAGTTTTGTCATTAGTTACGTCCTCCTAATCAGTATTCTGGATATTATTACTCTTTCGAGCCGATGTGACTCCCCCGCCAAAAGCCCGGGGAACATTGACATCACACCACGATTACTATATCCCAAACTGTTTGATAATTCAACCATATTATCCTTGTATACATTATATTTAGGGGTATAATTGACCTATGAAAATCATCGTAATACCCGACTCCTTCAAGGGCACTCTAACCTCCCTTGAAGTGTGCGAAATAATCCGGCAGAACCTTGCAGGACACAACGTAATAACCATACCGGCAGCAGACGGAGGAGAGGGCACCCTGGATGCCTTTTATCATGCAAAGGCAGCGGCGCCCCATCTTTCAGTCCGGCTTGTATCGACCCCTGCCCTGAACTGTTCCGGGGAAGAAATCACCGCGCCATATCTCATGGCAGGAACCACGGCTGTCATCGAAACAGCCAAGGTGGCAGGTTTTGTAAATGCCTCCCCCTCCGAGGAGGGCAGTTTCGTAATGACCTCCACCACCTTCGGAGTGGGAATGCTTATCAGGGATGCCATATCCCGGGGAGCCCGCAAAATTATTGTCGGCCTTGGGGGAAGCTGCACCAATGACGGCGGCTGCGGCATGGCTGCAGCTCTGGGCACGGTCTTCAGCAGCAGCTCCGGAGCCCGCTTCACCCCCACCGGGGGAACCCTGCAGGAGATATCGTTTATTGACAATTCACAAACAATCCGACTTCTTGCAGGTAATTCAAATGTGTTCAGATCCGGAATCGATATCGTGGGAATGTGTGATGTCACCAATCCCCTTCTTGGCCCTGAGGGTGCTGCCCATGTGTTCGCTCCTCAGAAGGGAGCCTCCCCTGAAGAGGTGGACATACTTGAAGCCGGCCTTGCCAATTTAGTATCGATAATAGGCGATGATTCAGTGATTGGAACGGTTACAGGAGTCACCCTCAATTCTGTAGGGAACATGGTTCCCGGCCGGGGATCCGCAATGAAGCTTGCAAAGCTTCCGGGAAGCGGCGCCGCTGGAGGTATGGGCTTCGGCATTCGGGCCCTTCTTGGAGGCAGGCTTGAAAGAGGCATTGAACTGCTTTTGGACACAATCAACTTCGACGATCTTTTGTGGGATGCCGACCTTGTTATTACAGGTGAAGGCCGCTTCGACTCCCAGAGCCTGGGAGGCAAGGCCGTTTCCGGAATCTGCAAGCGGGCACGTGAGGCCGGAGTTCCTGTAATCCTTCTGGCCGGAACAGCCAAGGCTGATCCACAGGAGCTTAAGGACCTTGGTATTATCAAGTGCTTCGAAGCAGGCCCCCTGGATTTCTCACAGCCGGCAGATGAAATAAAAAAGACTGTCTTTGCAAATATGCAAAGAGCAGCCCGGGAGCTGAATGAATATCTGCAGCAATGAAAACAGGCTGTCCCCTTATGGGTGACAGCCTGTTGATGTTTGCCTTTGCATTATATCGGCAGCTTGCCGCCGATTTCTCCGATTAGTATGGGAAGTTCTTGTGGAGAGGATACTTGTCAGTCAGTGACTTGACGATTTCTCTTGCTTCTCCCATCTTGGCTTCGTCTTCAGGATTGTCGATTACCAGTGCGATTGCATCGGTTACCAGCTTCACATCCTCTTCCTTGAAGCCTCTTGATGTCATTGCCGGAGTTCCCATTCTCAGACCTGATGTAACCATAGGCTTACGAGGGTCGTTCGGGATGGCATTCTTGTTTGTTGTGATGTTTGCCTCGTCAAGCAGTCTCTCAGCCTTCTTGCCTGAGATATCCTTGTTCAGGAGCTTAACCAGAATGAGGTGGTTGTCTGTTCCGCCTGAAACCAGCTCGAAGTCGTGGGCGTTCATGCCTGCTGCAAGTGCCTGGGCGTTATCGATAACCTGCTGCTGATATGCCTTGAATTCAGGCTGCATTGCCTCGTGGAGACATACTGCCTTAGCAGCGATTATGTGCATGAGAGGTCCTCCCTGCAGTCCCGGGAAGATTGCTGAGTTGATTGCCTTCTTCAGCTCTTCCTTGCAGAGAATCATTCCGCCTCTAGGTCCTCTGAGGGTCTTGTGAGTTGTTGTTGTTACAATGTCTGCATATGGAACAGGGTTCTCGTGGAGTCCTGCTGCAACAAGACCTGCGATGTGAGCCATGTCAACCATGAAGAGTGCGCCCACTTCGTCTGCGATTTCCTTGAAGGTCTTGAAGTCGATAGCGCGAGGGTATGCAGATGCACCGGCTACGATGAGCTTAGGCTTGTGCTGCTTGGCCATATCTCTCACGTTGTCATAGTCGATTCTTTCGTCCTCACCCAGACCGTAAGCAACGAAGTTATATGACTTACCTGAAATGTTAACCGGGGATCCGTGTGAAAGGTGTCCGCCGTTTGACAGGTCCATGCCAAGAACTGTGTCGCCGTATTCCAGCACTGCCTGGTAAACTGCCGTATTCGCGTTGGCTCCCGAATGAGCCTGAACGTTGGCGTGATCTGCACCGAAGAGCTTGCAGGCTCTGTCGATTGCCAGCTGTTCAACCTCGTCAACGAATTCGCATCCGCCGTAATATCTCTTGCCCGGATAGCCTTCAGCGTACTTGTTTGTCAGTGCGCTTCCTGCAGCTTCCATGATTTCGTAGTTAACGAAGTTCTCAGAAGCTATCATTTCAATCTTTGTTTCCTGACGGTTAATCTCCCTCTTTATTGAAGCAGCAACTTCAGGATCTGCTTTGTCTAGGTAATTGAAATACATTATGTCTCTCCTTTTTTATCTAATAATACTGCGTTCATATTCTAACACAGCTAATTATACAGAAAAACAGCCCCCCTTGTTAAGGGTATTTGATAAAAAGCAAAAAGTATACAAATATTTGTTTCTCTATTCTGCTAAAGCATCGGCCTTTTCAAAGAAATCAGCTTACTGCCCTGTCCAGTCTCTTAAGGGCCAGAGCCATGGTAAGCCCCGGTATTATCCTGTTGCCTGTGATTTCCACTCCCAGCATCTCATTGATTTTCTTGAGCCTGTACTGAACGGTATTGGCGTGAATATCCATGAACTCTGCAGTCTTGCCGCTGTTCATGCCCGCATCCAGCACGAAGGTTTCCAGAGTCTTCAGAAGCTGCTTGCCCTTGTGCTCTCCCAGAGCCTTGAAGGGTTCCAGAAGCTCCATGTAGTTCTTCTTGACGAAGCCTCCCTGAATCTGTATGTTGATGCAGTTGTTCACAAGGGTCAGCTCATACTTGGTAAACACCCTCTTGTATGGGAACACGTTCTGAACGAAGGTCCAGCTTTCACCGATGAGCTTGTAGGCATCCCCGGCGCCCTCCAGACCGTTAAGGCCTGTAACGTGGAAGATTCTGGCTGTCTTGTCCTCCTTCAGCTTCCCGAAGAGAGTGGAGCAATCCGTCTGCCAGTCCTCGGCTCTCGCCTTGTCCCCGGTCTTCAGAATCATTCCGTAGGTTTCGTCGTCCTCTCTGATGTCCATTATCTCCAGGTCGGTCTTCTTTTCGAAATCTGCGAAAATCTGTGTTTCTCTCTCCCGTTCAATGCCCTTGGTGAAAAATACGCTTACTATATCGGTTCCCTCAATTCTGATCTCGTCCTGAAGGGTATAGGCCAGAGACTTGTTCCCTCTGATAAGAGCCTTGATGAACTCCGATCTGGCATCCCTTTCCGGGGTGTATTTCCACATGCCCATAGCCAGCTCCACAATCTCCGCCAGCTTGGTGATTTCACCTGCGGTATATGAATCTTCATTGTCCACAATGAGCATGTAGTACTTCTCGTTTCCTATATTCACAAGACCCCAGTAGGTCAGGGCGCCCTCAACATCAATCAGAGTGTACACCTTGCCCTTCTCGTTATCGAAGGTCTTCTCTCTTCCTATTCTCAGGGCATCGGACAAAGGCACTCTGTGCATTGTTTCAACGCCGAATACCGGGTTAAAGTCCTCGCTGAGCAGAAAGATCTGGAAATCATTGTTTATTGCAGCCTCTCTTACTGCATCCTGAAAGCTTGAGTGCTTCTCGAAGTTCAGAAGGTGGAACACCGTGTTGTTAATGAGAGAATTGCTGAAGTTTTCTCCGTAAAGCACCCTGTCCATTACCTCTGAAATTGTTCGTGAATATCTGGCTTCAGCCGGCATGGAAATCAGGGGCACCCCCACCATTTCAGCAGTATCGATAACAATGCTGTCAAGGGCAATCGAGTCCTCTCCGTAAAATACCGCCAGTGCCGCACAGCCCTTCTCGGCTATTTCCCTTATGAGGCTGCACTGTTTCTCCGCATCATCTCTGATGCCCATGAAACCGGTCAGCAGAATCTCCGTCTCAGCCGTATCAATCAGGTCATAATCCTCAGGAAGACAGGCATCGAGAACAGAAATCTGTCTGACTTCGCCTTCAAGATTCTTTCCTCCTGCCAGAACTCGAGCATTTGCAAAACCCTCAAGCTCCAGACAATCCTTAACTGTTACTTTCATCCTCCGTGTCCTCTGCTTTCACTTCTTCTTTTTCCACCGGCTCAGCCGTGTTTGTCATATCGTTATAGGTCATGACTTTTGGCTTGAACCTGGCATTCTTCCCCTGTTCCTCTATCATTTCAGTGAGTTCATCCAGGGCTTCCTGCTTCTTTCTTTCGGCCTCCTCCATCTCCTGCTTTTGCTTAAGCTTTCTCTGTCTGATGGCTGCCTTTGCTTCCTGTTTGTCCTTGGCCTTCCGTTCTTCCTGCATTACTCTCTGCTCTTCAGCCAGCTCCTCAGGTGTCATGCTGCCGTCAAAGAGTGCCACGAACTGGTCGCCGTCCAGGGTTTCTATGGCCAGAAGTCCCTGGGCAACTGCAGTAAGCTGCTCCCTGTGCTCCTCGAGAATTGTCATGGCTGCATCGTAGGCCTCCTCAACTATTCTCTTAACTTCCTCGTCAATTTCGTTTGCTGTTTCTTCAGAGTAAGCCTTAGTTGAGGTTATCTGGTTGCCCAGGAACACTTCATCTGAGTTGCTGTAGTTTACAGGACCCAGCTTGTCGCTGAAGCCGTACTTTGTAACCATTTCCCTGGCAATATCCGTTGCTCTCTGAATATCGTTTGATGCGCCCGTTGATATGTCGTCCAGGGTGAGCTTCTCTGCCACACGGCCGCCCAGCAGGTGGATAATCTGCTCGCGCATTTCCTCCCTGGTGCCGTAATACTTGTCTTCCTTCGGCAGAATCATGGTGAATCCGCCGGCGCGTCCTCTTGGAATGATTGTTATCTGATGAACAGGATCCGTCTTAGGAAGGACATGGGCAACCACGGCATGTCCCGCTTCATGGAATGCCGTAAGCTTTCTCTCGTCCTCTGATATTACTCTGCTCTTCTTTTCAGGGCCGGCAATTACCTTGGTAATGGCCTCCTCAATTTCCTCCATCCTGATAATCATGCCGTTGCGGCGTGCAGCCAGAAGTGCCGCCTCATTCAGCATGTTCTCGATATCCGCAGGGGTGAATCCCGGTGTTCTTCTTGCCAGAACCTTCGGATCCACATCATCATCCAGCGGCTTGTTTCTGGAATGAACCTTGAATATTTCTTCTCTTCCCACTATGTCAGGAACACCTATGACAATCTGTCTGTCGAAGCGTCCCGGTCTCAGCAGTGCAGGGTCAAGAACGTCAGGTCTGTTTGTTGCAGCCATTATAATGATGCCGGAGTTCTCTGCGAATCCGTCCATTTCAACAAGCAGCTGGTTCAGAGTCTGCTCTCTCTCATCATGACCGCCTCCCAGGCCTGCACCTCTCTTGCGGCCCACTGCGTCAATTTCGTCAATAAATATAATGCACGGTGCGTTTTTCTTGGCCTGGTCGAAGAGGTCTCTTACTCTCGATGCACCAACACCAACAAACATTTCCACGAATTCCGATCCGCTGATGGTGAAGAACGGAACTCCCGCTTCACCTGCTGTTGCCTTGGTAATGTATGTCTTACCTGTTCCCGGAGGGCCCACCAGGAGTATTCCCTTAGGAATCCGTGCTCCGAGACTGTTATACTTGGCAGGATGCTTCAGGAAATCCACTATTTCCTCCAGCTCTTCCTTTTCCTCCTTCAGGCCGGCAACATCCTTGAATGTAACCTGCTTGCCGTCCCCCTTCTGCAGCTTTGCCTTTGACTTTCCGAAGGCCATGGCCTTGCCGCCTCCGCCGTTCTGTCTCATGATGAACACGAAGAAAGCAACCATGATACCTATCATCACAAGGGTAGGCAGCAGGGAGAGCCATATGGACTCTTCCTTAGGCGGATCGCTGTCCAGCTTCAGGTTTCCTGCGTCAACCTGCGGAATGATGTACTCTTCATATATGAAGGTCATGTCCACAACGCTGTTAACGAAGGAATACACGGTTTCCCCTGAGGTCAGCTGTGCTGTCAGCTTGGTCTCCGTTACGTTAATGCTTTCAACCTCATTCTGTTTCAGATGGCTCACCATTGTGGAAGTCTTGATCTGCTTCATTCCGGCATCCTCTTCTCCGCTGAAGAACCAGAAGCAGCCCAGGGCAATCACAAATATGATGAGATAAATTGTAATGTTTTTGCCGAACTTGCTTTTTTTCAAACTCTATTCCTCCCTGTTTTTTGTTGTATGTAAACAAAATATGTATGTGATTTTATCACAAAAACCATATTTCTTCAATGCTTTCTCTTGGTTCCTGCAGAGAACCTACAGAGAACTTTCTTCAAAAATGACCATTCCCTTCTTCACGGTTATTCTGAACCCATGGGGGAATTCCACAACCTTGGGGCCCTGCTTCTTCATGATTATTTCGTCGGCTGCCCCAAGCCTTTCAGCGGTAATATCTCTGGTGAGTCCTGTTTCTCCGAAGGCCTTCATCATTACGCGATGCCTGATGGCAGGATGACAGGCGGCCAGACCTGCCCTGTCCAGTACAACCCCTGCTGATACACCCTGCTCCCGGCAGCTGCCTTCCTCCACCCTCAGGGCTTCCATCACCCGTATCGTTTCATTCCAAAAGTAGTCCTTGTCCTCCCCCGCGATACTGCCAAGTCTTGTGAGACAGTCCTTGATGTTGCTGTTGTATTCCCTTTCGAGATACGGTATGAGTTCCAGCCGCAGCCTGTTTCTGGCATAAAGCGGCTCATTGTTTGTGTGATCCGTTACCGGCTCCAGCCCCATGGTCTCACAGTATTCCTCTATGTCCTTTCTTGAGGTGTCAAGGAGAGGCCTTATTACGGGATATGTTCTGTCTCCCCGGCGCTCCTCTCTTTCGTAGGCCATTCCCGCCAGGCCGTCCGTTCCCGTTCCCCTGAGAATTCTGAAGAGCACCGTCTCCGCCTGATCCTCCGCGTTGTGTGCCACGGCAATCCTGACTCTCCTCCCCGGCTCTTCCTCAATTCTCCCTGCGGCTTCAAAAAACGCATCGTACCGGGCTTTGCGTCCCGCCTCTTCGCTTGTCATTCCCAGCTCACTTGCCATCCTGCTGCAGTCCACCGTCATGCTGATGGCGGGCGTCCCCATTTTCTCGCAAAGCTCTTCAACATATTTCTGATCCCGCTCTGCCGCCCCGGGTCTGAACATGTGATTGATGTGAACGGGATGAAGGGTGAGCTCGAGCTCCCCGGCAAGACCCAGGAGCACATGATACAGGCACACGGAATCAGGTCCTCCCGACAGACCCATTACTATGTGATCACCCTTCTGTATCAGGTTATGTTCTCTGATTGTTCTCCGCACTCTCTCTGCTGCTCTTTTCATTCTTTTTCTCCGGCACCACCGCCAGCGCAATTGCAATAACCATTACGAAACATCCGGCATATTCAGCCGGTGTGAGTATCTCATTAAAAAACAGCCAGCCTGCAAACAGGGAAAACACCGTTTCCGAGCTCAGGATAATGGATGCCACCCCCGGGCTGGCGTATTTCTGTCCCACCATCTGGAGGGTGAAGCCCCCTGCCGCGGATACTATTCCCGAATAGAGAATCGGTATCAGACTTCCCACGCAGTTTGACCAGGTGATGTCCCCCGGCTCCAGAATCGCCGCGGGCACAAAGGATGTTAAACCAATTGCCAGAAGCTGCATCCCCGACAGCTTGGCCAGATTCCAGGCTCCCGCTCTGTCCACCGCGTGAATGTATCCCGCATATGCAAAGGCCGCCATAAACATCAGGAAATCCCCCATGTTGATTCCCATGTCGCCGCTGCTTACGGGACCTGTCATGGTAATCAGAAACAGCCCCGCCATGGAGATAACAACGGCAGCCCAAAGCCTTCCCGAAACCTTCTGCTTCAGGAAAAGACCGAAGAGGGGCGTCAGGAAAATGTAGAATGCCGTAATGAAGGCGCCCTTTCCCACTCCTGTCCACTGGAGCCCTATCTGCTGAAACATAGTTGTTCCCTCAAGAAATATGAAGCACAAAAATGCCGGTTTGATTACTTTAACAGTGTCTGCCTTTGCATCATAATCCGGCTCTTCCCGCTTTCTTTTTTTGTCAAGATAGACTGCCAGCGGCAGCAGACTTAATCCTGCCAGAGTGCATCGTATCCCAGTGAAGCTCCATGGACCCAGAACATCCATCCCCGCTTTCTGGGCAACGAGACTGAAGCCCCAGATCGCCGCTGTCAGAAGCAATATAATAATTCCTCTTTTCATGACTCCATTGTACCACAAATATGTTATACTGTCCTCGCGATGAAAACCGATATTGACACCAGTAACACAAACACTCATACTCCTGCAAAGGCAGACAGGCCGCCGTTTCCGCTGCACCTGAGGATGATCCTCTGCGGCATCCTCTGCGGTCTTGTCTGCGGCTCCGTATGCGTTGCCTTCGCATGGGCCACATCTCTGGCAGACAGCACCTTCCACAGTCACACAATGCTTTTGTTCGGGCTACCCTTTGCCGGAGTTTTTGTTGTTTTTCTATATGATTATTTCAGAAGGGGCGAGGATCTGTGCACCGACGCCCTGTTCAGATATCTTCACGGCGACCCGGTGCTGAACCGGGAGGGTCCCGATGACAGGGTCTCACTGTGGCTTGCTCCCCTGATTTTTGTCAGCACCTGCCTGGCTTATCTCTTCGGAGGCTCTGTGGGCAGGGTGGGAGCCGCTCTGCAGCTTGGGGGAACAATCGCCTGCTTCCTGCCCCGCCGCTCCTTCGGAGGTCTTTTCACGAATCCCGAGCTGCGTCATGTACCCCTTGCCTGCGGAATGGCAGCCGGCTTCACCGCAACCCTGAACATGCCCCTTGCCGGTGCCATCTTCGGTTTCGAGGTTCTTGTTCTTAGCCGGTCACAGCTGTTTACAATAATTCCTGCCGCCCTGTCAAGCTTCATCACCTGGGGCATTGCCAGTCTGGCGAAGGTTCCATATGTTGATTTTCATTTTAATCTGACAGGAGGGCTCACCAGTCCCGGCATGGTGTCCGACTCTGCCGCCATGGCCAGCCTGGTATCCTCAGGTCTGAACTGGGAAGTTCTCCTTAAGGTAGTTCTCGTTGCCTTTGCAGGAACTCTGGCAGGCAGGCTTTTTTGCTACAGCCGCCTTGTTTCCGTCAAGGGCTTCGAGCTGATAAAAAACAAAACAGTCCGGGTGCTTGTGGGCACCGGACTTGTGATTTGCCTTACTCTCATGATTGGAGTTTACGATTACAATGGTATTGGCTTTGTCTATGTTGATGCTGCCTTCACCGGGGAAAGCGCCATGAACGCCTTCCTGTGGAAACTGATTCTCACCTGCCTTACCCTTGGCTGCGGAATCAGAGGCGGCGAAATATCCCCAACGATTTTTGTCGGTTCAACCGCCTGCTTCGCTCTTGGCTGCCTGATCGGGCTTGACCCTACCCTGGCGGCGGCAATCGGCTTCGTGGGCGCCCTGGCCTCGGTTACAAACGCCCCCGTTGCCATCGGCGTTCTGGGCTGTGAAGCCATCTGCTTCAGCGGCGAGTCGGTTATCTACTTCGCCATCACCGCCGTTGTTTCCCACGTGTTCTCCGGAACCTGCGGGCTGTATCATGAGCAGCAGCCCCATCGTCAGCACGGCAAACTCAACATACCATAGGGTCTGCCCCCGGAACGGGGCTACTTCTTGCGGCACTTAACCACCCTGTCCTTTCCGGGCAGGTCTTTTATTACCTGCGCCGGGGTGTAGTTGCCGTTATCCTTGATGAGCTTTCTCAGATCTTCACCCTGATCGTACCCAATTTCCATCAGGAGCCATCCGTCTTTTTTGAGCCAGTGCCATGCCCGGTCCACTATTCTCCTGTAAAAATCGAGTCCGTCCCTGCCGCCATCCAGTGCCGTCAGCGGCTCGTGGGCCTTTACCTCTTCCTGAAGCACTGCGATTGAATTTGTTCTGATGTATGGAGGGTTGCTGACTATCATGTCGAAATCTCTCGTTTTCGTACCCCGGCCCCGGCCGGTTCTGCCTCCGGGCAGTATCCTTTTGCCCTGAGCTATGGCTTCAAACAGATCCCCCTGCAGGAACTCCACATCCGTCCGCAGAGCTGCGGCGTTTTCCGCAGCCAGCTGCAGCGCCGGCAGGCTTATGTCAGCTGCCGTAACCGATATGTCGCTGCATATCTTGCTGAGGGATATTCCTATGGCTCCGCTGCCGCAGCAGAGATCCAGCACCTTAATGTCCTCGCTCTTTCTCAGCCTGGACAGCAGAGGTTTCTTCTCTACGTCTTTGCCCATTTCACGGATTGTTGAGGCTGCCTCCTCCACAAGGGTCTCCGTATCCTGTCTGGGAATAAGAACATCAGGTCCCACCTTGAACTGAAATCCCATGAATTCCTGTACGCCGGTGATGTGCTGCAGAGGAATTCGCGATGCTCTTCTGGCGATTAGCTCAAAATATCTTTCCTCTGTCTCCTTGTCCACTTCCTCCTCCTTCTTCAGGAAGAGTATCACTTTATCGCATTTATTCATGAAGCAGTACAGCTCCTCGGCGTCTATTCTGGCGTCCATCACCCCCGCCTTAGTGAGCCTGTACTCTCCTTCTTTTACCATTATTCTAGTCTTCATTACTGCTCTTTCTTTCCTGCCTGCTGCCGGGCAGATCCCATACATGGGGATACTCAAAACGATCCTCCGGCCAGCCCTCTGTCTTTCTCACCGTATACTTCCTCGGCGGAGTGCTGTCGCAAACAGCCTTCACCGCTTCAATTGCCACCTCAAGCATATCGTCATCCGGTTCCGATGTGGTTATCTTCTGCAGCCACAGCCCCGGCATGCTCAGTATCTTAACCAGCCAGTTATCGCTCCTTCCCGCCCATTTCAGCAGCTCATAGGAAAGTCCCGCAATAACAGGCAGAAGAAGCAGTCGCGTTACTATTCTCAGCCAAAGCACCGGCCACCCCAGCAGCACGTGACATGCAAAGGCAATAATGAACACGAACATGAGGAAGCTGGTTCCGCACCGCGGGTGCAGGGTAGGGTATTCCCTGCAGGCCTCCACCGTCAGTCGGGAGAGGTCCGGTTCAGATTCTCCATCCCCGTCGGATCCGTTGCCTTTGCGCGGCAGATTCTCGAAGGTGTGAATGGTCTTGTGTTCAGCCCCGTGATACATGAAAACCCTTTTGATATCGGGCATATGGGATATTCCCCATACATATAGTATGAAAAGGGCTATTCGCAGAATCCCCTCCACAAGGTTGATCCAGATCACGCTCTCTGTCACAAGCTTCGCCAGAGATGCCACCCATGTTGGCAGCAGTATGAACACTCCGATTGAAAACGCCAGGGCTATTGCCACGGAGCTGTAAACCAGGAAGTGCCACAGGGCCTGGCTTCCGAATTTTTTCTCAATCCACTGTTCGAATCTTGATGCTTCGTACTCCTCATCGTCGTATTCCTCAAGGACATTCGCGGAGTCCATAAGGGTTTTGCACCCGTATACCAGGGAATCCGCAAAGGCAATAACGCCTCTGAGAAGGGGAATTTTCATCCACTTCCCGTAGGTCTTCGTTTTCTTTGTTTCTATTTCTATGTTTCCTCCGGGAACTCTAACCGCCAGGGCGGTCTTCCTGTCCCCTTTCATCATGATGCCTTCCATTACGGCCTGGCCGCCCATCTTGGTGGGACATGCATCCTTGATGAATATTTTCTTTAAATCCATTATACGATTCCTTTTGTCTGTTTTCCTATATTCCCAGGACATCCGGTTCGGCGAATCTGCCGGTCAACCTACTTCAGCCTGGTTTTCTGTATTACATCTATGAAGGTCGCGTTGTCCTTTGTCATCTGAAGGTTATCGAGAATCGCCTCGGTTACCTCTGCATTTTCTCTGTTTCCAAGGGCTCTTCTCATTGCCCATACCGCTTGCATTTCGTGTTGGTTCATGAGCAGCTCTTCCCTTCTCGTTCCTGACTTGGCCAGATCGATTGCAGGGAATATTCTCTTCTCCGAAAGCTTTCTGTCCAGGAACAGTTCCATGTTGCCCGTTCCCTTGAATTCTTCGTATATGAGGTCGTCCATTCTGCTGCCTGTTTCAACCAGGGCAGTTGCCAGAATCGTAATGCTGCCTCCCTCCTCCAGCTTCCTGGCTGCGCCGAAGAATTTTTTTGGCTTGTGGAGTGCCCCCGGGTCAAAACCTCCGCTCAGAGTCTTTCCCGACGGAGGAACCACCAGGTTATATGCTCTGGCAAGTCTTGTTATACTGTCCAGCAGAACCACAACATCCTTGCCCTGTTCCGCAAGGCGCTGGGCCCTTCCGTATACCATTTCCGCCACCTTCACATGGTGGGCTGGAAGCTCGTCAAAGGTGGAATAAATTACTTCGCTCTTTTCATTCAGCAGACTTCTCTTGAAATCCGTAACTTCTTCAGGTCTTTCATCCACCAGCAGCACAATCATTTCCACCTCCGGATAATGCTTCTCGATGCTGTTGGCTATTTTCTTAAGCAGCACTGTCTTGCCTGCCTTCGGCGGCGCTACAATCAGACCTCTCTGACCTTTGCCTATTGGTGCTATCAGATCTATTACCCTGAGGGACAGCTCCTGTCTGCCGTCCTCCATCACCAGCTTCTCATTCGGGAAAATCGGTGTCAGGGTGCTGAAATCCGGCCTTCTGATTGCCGCACCCGGCTCCTCGTCATTTACGCTTATCACATACAGAAGCGCTCCGAATCTGGCATCGCCCTTCGGCGGTCTGCATATTCCTTTTACCTTGTCCCCCGTCTTCAGATTGAATCTTCTTATCTGAGCAGGGGCAACATATATATCCTTGTCACTGGTGAGGAAGTTGTTGAATCTCAGGAATCCGAATCCATCCTCTGCCAGGTCCAGAATGCCCTCTGCCTCGTATCTGTCATCTCTGTCCGGTACCACCTGCTCCGGCACCTTGTCCCCCTTGGCCACTCTGGTGCCCCGCTTCTTTTCGGACTCCTCCCGGGACTCTGTTCCGGATGACTCCGCCTTTGATTCCTCTGCTCCGGAGGTCTCTGTATCTGCCGCCTCTGTTGACTGTTCCTTCTTTTCGGGTGCATCCTGCTCAGCTTCGCCCTCTGTTTTAAGCGCCTCAATAAGCTCGGCCTTCCTCATTTTCTCATAGCCTTTAAGCCCGAAGGTCTTAGCGATTTCTCTGAGTTCCCCCACCTTCTTTGAAGACAGTGTGGCCTCATTCATTGTTTTCCACATATTAAAATAATCCTTTCGATATCTGTCTGGAAATTCGGCAGTAATGCCATGATAGTCAGTAGAAATGATCTCTTCATTATTTAGATTTGCAATACCCCGCTCCAATTATACTCTCAGGGTCTTAGGATTGCAATGAAAAAGGGCAGGCTGAACCGTACCCGAAAGATCGGAACCGTAGCCAGGGGCTATCCATCAAATAAAAAAACGGGGCTTCATATGAAGCCCCGTGCTGCTGTACAAAACTGTGCATGCAGTTCTTATTTGCTGTAATCGAAGAAGCCTACGCCTGTCTTCATTCCCAGCTTGTTTGCTCTTACCATCTTTCTGAGAAGTGGGTGAGGTCTGTACTTAGTGTCGCCGAATTCTCTGTAGAGAGTTTCCATGATTGCCAGGCAAACATCCAGTCCGATGAGGTCTCCCAGAGCGAGAGGTCCCATTGGGTGGTTGGCACCAAGCTTCATTGCAGTGTCGATGCCTTCTGCATCAGCAACGCCGTCTGCCAGGATGCCGATTGCTTCATTGATCATAGGAATCAGAATTCTGTTTACTACGAATCCAGGAGCTTCTTCTACATCAACAGGAGTCTTCTTGAAATCTGCGCAGAGACCCAGAACGACTTCTCTTGTTTCTTCTGAAGTAGCCAGTCCCTTAACAACTTCAACCAGCTTCATTGCCGGAACAGGATTGAAGAAGTGCATTCCGATAATCTTGTCAGGTCTGCCTGTTGCTGCAGCGATTTCTGTAATTGAAAGGGCTGATGTATTTGTAGCAATGATGCATTCAGGCTTGCAGAGCTCGTCCAGATCCTTGAAGAGAGCCTTCTTGGCTTCCATGTCTTCAGTTGCTGCTTCGATGATGAAGTCTGCGTCCTTCATGATTTCAAGGTCAGTTGATCCGGAAATTCTTGCCATTGCAGCATCCATATCTTCCTGAGTCAGCTTTTCCTTTGCAACCAGCTTAGCAAGCTTCTTTTCTACAGTTGCTCTTCCGCCGTCTACAGATGTCTGTCTTCTTGATCTCTGAACTACATTGTAGCCTGCCAGAGCACAAACCTGCATGATTCCGGCGCCCATTGTACCTGAACCGAGTACACCAATTGTCTTAATTGCCATGTTAAATATCCTCCTTAATTCAATCTTTTTTGAGATTGTTAAACAATTAACTTTTAAAATTTCAATTCATTATAACCCAAAACCGTTGAAATGTAAAGGCTTTGGGGAGAACGTTTAATTTTTAACAACACATCAGGGCTTACCAGGGGTTAATCGCCGCAAAAACCTTGTTGTTTTTTTGTCAGTCTCCTATGCAGCGGGTTTTAATCCAGCAGCTTGTGCATTTCCGCCTTGTAGCTTTCCACCCCCGGCTGATCGAAGGGGTTCACTCCGCTGAGCATGGCAGTTATGGCACAGGTTGTTTCCAGAAAATACAGAAGCTGACCGTACTCATAGGCGTCCAGAACCGGCAGATGTATTTCAACCACAGGAATTCCGATGGTTCTGTGAGCCTTCACAACTCCCGAAACCATTGCGGCTGAAAGATCCCTTACAGTCTTTCCCGCCTGAGGACCTGCCGGAATCGGAATATCTCTCACCGGCTTATCAACAATAACCATCGTTTCCATGAAAATCTGTCTTCCCTGCTGCAGGTACTGACCCATGGAATGCAAATCCGTGGAGAACACAAGGGTTGAAGGCATCAGCCCTCCTCCGTTTTTGCCCTCGCTCTCACCGTAGAGCTGCTTCATCCATTCCCCAAGATAATTAAGTCTGGAATGGCAAAGCTCTATAAGCTCAACTTCCTTGCCCTTCTCCTGGAGGAGAAACCTCGAAATGGCATAGTCAACTGCATCCCCGTCCCACTCAGGGGAATTGGCGCAATCTGCCGCACCATCCAGCACCTCCCTGATATCAATGCCGCTGACAGCCATAGGAAGCAGTCCCGCCGCAGTCAGCACCGAGTACCTGCCGCCGATGTCCCGGGGAATTTCCAAAGTGGTGTATCCCATCTCCTCAGCCTCTTCCCTCAGGGAGCCATCCTTGGCATCGGTAATTGCCAGAATCCGCTGAGCCGCCGCTTCGGCACTGCCGTACTTCTCTTCAAGCACGGGCTTTATTATCTCAAGGGCTGTGCGAACCTCCATGGTATTTCCCGACTTGGATACAACGCACACCATCGTTTTCTTGTTTTTTATTTCCTCAAGAGTCTCCAGGTAGTAATCGCTGCAGAGGTTAAAGCCCAGAAATCTCACCGGGATTCCCCTCTCGAATTTCGGCAGAGCCTCTATTGCTGCCTTTGCACCGAGATACGAGCCTCCTATTCCCAGAACCACCAGCAGCTCCGCTTCATTCCGGATAATATCGGAAATCGCCAGCACCCGCTCCAGCAGCTCTCCCCTGGAGGACATTGGAGCCTGAACCCAGCCGGTCATTGGCTCACTTCCCGACCAGAGCCTGTCAAGAGCCCTTCCGGCCTCACCTCGCAAAGCCAGTATTTCGCTTTTTTCTATTCCTGTTTTCTCTGTTATTACCTTTATTCTCATTTGTTATCCTCCGGCGCAGTAACGCGCCACTTTCTCCCGTAATACCCCGCCCGCTCCCGGGCCTGTTCCCATCTATAACAGCTTTAGAACAGCAGATTTATGAGATTCACCGATGCAGGCACCGTTACGATTGACGCAATGGTGGAAAGCACCAGAATCTGACTAGCCGTGAGCGCCGACTGGTTCTCCTGTTCCGCCAGCATTGATACCGTTGCCGCAGTAGGGAAGGCTATTCCCAGCACCACAATGCTCTTGATAAGGGGAGCCACCGGCAGGAAATAAACAAGCCCGATTGTCACAAGGGGAAGCACCAGCAGCTTCACGATTGAAGCTTCAATGACAAGCTTCGTTGTGAGCACCTTCCTGAGATCTGCAGTTGCCAGGGATGAGCCTATGAAAATCATGGCCATCGGCGTGGACACGTTTCCTATATAAAGCAGGTACTCATCAACAGCCTCGGGGAGAATACCCCCCAGCAGGCTCAATGCAAAACCAATAAACAGCGCCAGAATGTTCGGATTCAACAGGAACTTGAATGTAGCCCTTATCACATTCCGTATTGTAGGCTTGCGCCTCTCCGGGTTGTTTCTGTTCAGAAGATTTGTGCCGTAGGTAAAAATGAAGAAGTTCATTGCGGCATTGTGTGCCAGCATGAGAAACAGCCCCTTCTCCCCGAAGAATATAAGCGACACAGGGAATCCCATGAACCCGTTGTTTGGAGTGGCCATTGCAAACTCCGCCACATTTGAGCAGTCGGACGGAAACTTTCTTGCCTTTGCATAACCGAAGGATATGGCTCCGTATATGAAGAAGCAGGCCAGGCTTATTCCGAAACCTATGAGAAAGTCCAGCACCAGCCTGCCTGTCATGTCTACATTTCCTATGTTATGGACAATCAGACACGGGTACGCGAAATAGACGATAAGCTTGTTCATGCTGTGGTTCATCTTATCGTCTATGAAATTTATTTTCCTCAGAAACCAGCCGGTAAAGAGGATTGCAAACAATACAAAATATTTCCCGTACATCTGTCTCTTGCCTGATAATTAGCTGTAATATAAGTTGTTTGTTATGTATTCAGGGTCGCTTGTAACATCGATTCCCATTGCCTTGAGAGTCTTCTCGTCCTTGTCGGACAGAATTGCCGTGCAGTGAGCGCAGCAGCCCCTGAGGCAGGTCAGTTTGCTGAGAGCCACCTCTGCAGCGGGGTTTGTGGCTGCGGACATGGTCAGCGCCGTGAGAACCTCCTCACAGTTAAGAGAGGTCTTCTCCGCCTGGAGCACATCAACCTTCAGGTTCTGAATGCTCTCCAGAATGCTCGGTGAAATCAGGTGAAGCTCATCCGACATTCCCGTAAGCTCTTTAACCGCATTGAGAATAACCGCCGCAGCAGCAACCATTCTGCGGGAGCTTCTGCCTGTAATGATTCTTCCGTCAGGAAGCTCCAGTGCCGCCACAACTACATTGGCATACCTGTCGTTTTCCTGTCTTTTTGTTTCAGCATACTGCCTTGCAGGGAGCACCACAGGTCTGTCTGTAACCTTAAGGTCCATCTCATCCATCAGCAGCTTGGCTCTCTCCAGCACATCTGATCCGATTCTGCCTTTTTTGAAATCGCATTCCGCGATAATGTATCTTCTTATTATTTCCTGAAGGGCCGCCTCTCTGCACACCTCATCATCGGTAATGGCAAAGCCCACTCTGTTTACCCCCATGTCCGTCGGGGACTTATACTCGGCCTCGGCACCTGTAATCTTCTCGATGATTCTCTTGACTACAGGAAACACCTCCAGGTCTCTGTTGTAGTTTACCGCCTTGACCCCGTAGGCCTCCAGATGAAAGGAGTCAATCATGTTCACATCCTTAAGATCCGCCGTTGCCGCCTCATAGGCAACGTTTACAGGATGCTTCAAAGGCAGGTTCCAGATCGGGAAGGTTTCAAACTTGGCATATCTTACCTTGTTTCCTCTCAGATTTTCGTGATACAGCTGGGAAAGGCATGTTGCCAGCTTGCCGCTTCCCCCTCCCGGAGCTGTAACAACCACCAGGGGCTTCGTCACCTGAATGTACGGATTCGCACCGTAGCCTTCCTCGCTTACGATGGTCTCAACATCTGTAGGGTAGCCCTTCGTGTAGAAGTGCTTGTAGGTCTTAATGCCCCTCTGCTCCAGCTTGTTGATGAACTTGTCCACTGCAGGAGAGTTCTTCTCATATCTGGTTACAACCACGCTGTTGATTTCCAGGTTGTACTTTCTGAACATGTCGATGAGCCTGAGAACCTCCAGGTCATATGTGATGCCGAAATCGGCCCTGGTCTTGTTGGTTGTTATGTCCCCGGAGTAGACACATATTATGATTTCCGCCTGATCCTTCATCTTCTCAAGGAGCTTTATCTTGGCGTTCTCGTCAAACCCCGGGAGAACTCTCATGGCATGCTTGTCCTGAACCAGCTTGCCGCCGAATTCCAGATACAGTCTCTCTCCCCCGCCGCTGTTTATCCTCTCCAGGATATACTTCGACTGTTCTTCAATGTACTTCTCTGCACTGAAACCTGTTTTCATCTTTCCTCCATCATCAACAAGTCAAAAAACTACAGTATATAAACAACGGCCATTGAAAAGGTGGTGATAACCATAATGGCCGCTAATACTAATGCTACTATCTTTGTGAATCTTCTGTTCATCTGCGCCTCCTTACATGAGCGTTATGTTCATTCTGTTTCTTCCCTCCAGAAGGCCCTTGAGGCTTACCTCGTAATCGATATCCACCTGTCCTGTGCCCTCTTCGGAAATAGTGCTCGCCACATCGTTGGTGAGAACCTCCATTTCAATCGGTCCGAATGGAGTTTCATATAGACCGGTATATCTGGAGCCCTTCTTGAACCTGAGCTCATTTCCGATGCCTGCGCCCTCACCGAAACGCTTCATCTGAACCTCATCGTCCCTCAGGCGCAGCCTTGTCCTGCAGCCGGGCATGCCGCTGAACTCGCTTTCCTCATACAGCAGGTAAAGAGCTCCGTTACGCTTGTACAGCTTCGCCTCGGTTACAAACTCCATCTCGTCGCTGCCTGCCTCTCTGCTCACCTGCATGCTCTTGATTCTTACCATTACCTCTTTCATATGTTTTCCAGTATTTCCTCCAATTCCCCTTTATCGAAATTGTATTTCTTAAGGCAGAACTGACACTGCAGCTCAGCCTTGCCGTCTTCTTCTATTATCTCCTGAAGATCCTTCCTGCCGATTGTCATGAGAGCCTGTTCAATCCTCTCTCTGCTGCAGTCGCACTCCCAGGATATCTCCCTCTCGTCAAGAATCTCCGGTGCATATGTGTACCTCACATCTGCCGGAAGACCCGAGAATATTTCATCAAGCAAAGAGCTCACAAGGCCGTTTTCCGAAAGGCCTGCCCCCTTCTCCTTCACCCTGTCGATAAGAGTGGTAAGTGGCGGCATCTGGGCAATCATCTTCTCCAGAGCATCTATTGCCCCCTCCTCGGCATCCGGCAGCATCTGAATAATCATTCCTCCTGCCGCACCGATTGAGTAGTCCTTCTCAACCTTCACTCCCAGGGCAACAGAGGTGTTCTGCTGCTCGGAAATATAAAAATATGCAGTCAGATCATCTGCTATCTCACCGGTTACAAGGGCGATTGTCCCCATGTAGGGTTCCTTCAGTCCGATATCTCTTATCACGGAAAGCTCTCCTATGCCCAGGGAGCCGCCCACATCCAGCTTGCCCTCAGGGGTCAAAGGCAGGTTAACGGAAGGGTTGGAAATGTAACCCTTAACCTTGCCTGTTCCGTAGGCTGTGGCGAGAATCTGTCCCGCAGGCCCGTCTCCCTTGAAGTTCACAGTGAGCTTGTCCTCCGGGTTCTTCATCATGATTCCCATAAGGCCTGCTGCCGTGAGAACCCTTCCCAGACCGGCAGAACCCAGCGGCGTGGTGTCGTGAATACGGGCTGCTGTCTGCACCATATCGGTTGTTATTGTCAGATATACTCTGAATGATCTGCTTTTGTCTATTGCTATTATTGCTTTGCTCATAACGTTGATATTCTACCATAGCATCGACTATTATTAAATACCAAACATATTCCTTTTCGACACAAAATCTTCATATTGGAGATGTATATTAAGGCCAAGAGGGGATAAGTATATTATGGAATTATTTAAGGTAAGAAAGAGAAAATGGACAGAAACAATGACAACTATGAACCAAACTTCATACTCAGAGACAGCAATTGTCCGGATTCAGATGGAGAAAACCTGCAGGATAACCTCCAGGCAGCAGATGAAGGAGCTCCTGCGAAAGCAGCGGTTCAGCAGAAGCGGAATGACAACGAAGAGTACTCCGCTGCCTGGGGCAGCGGCCGGCCGAGACCTGCCAGACGTGATCTTGGAGAAGAGGAAGGTTTCTCAGATAACATCGGCTCTTGCCAGCAGGGGTCAGGCGCTGAGTTCACTGGCAGAGCTGGCAGAGGTCGCAGGAAAAGCCGCCCTGTAGTGCTGACGAGAAAGGGACTGGCTCTTCTGATTGCAGTATGCATGGTGCTCTCCTGCCTTTGCGGTATGGGAGGCTCGCTGCTCCTTCAGAAGCTGGACAATGCACCGGCAGCAACGGATACCGCAGGGTCGGTAAGCAGCGACGGATACAGTCTTCAGGAGCCTACGGGGGCGAACATGTCAGTTGCTGAGATCAACGAGGCAGCAAAGAACAGCGTGGTGGAAATCACAACGGAGAGCGTCTCCGGCGACAGCTGGCTCTCCAACTATGTAACCCAGGGTGCCGGCAGCGGTGTTATAATAACGAAGGACGGCTACATCATGACAAACAATCACGTCATTGAAGGAGCTCGCAAGATTACCGTCACAACCACCGACGAGAAGTCCTACGATGCCGTTGTGGTGGGGGCGGATTCTGCCAACGATGTGGCTGTTCTGAAGATTGATGCATCGAACCTGAAGCCTGTAACCTACGGAAACAGCGACAATCTTCAGGTTGGAGATCTGGCAGTTGCCATAGGAAATCCACTGGGCGAGTTGGGAGGAACTGTTACGGCAGGAATCATCAGCGCCAAGGATAGAGCTCTTGTTCTTGACGGCAAGACAATGCATCTGCTCCAGACGGACAGTTCCATCAACCCGGGCAATTCCGGAGGGGGTCTGTTTAACGAGGACGGTCAGCTCATAGGTCTTGTTGTTGCCAAATCCTCCGGCAGTGATGTGGAGGGCCTCGGCTTCGCGATTCCTGTGAATGTGGCGGCAGATGTTGCCCAGCAGCTCATGAAAAACGGCTACGTTAAGGGTCAGCCATGGACAGGCATGACTTATACAGAGGGCAGCAGCGGCTTCGACTCATGGTTCGGCATGGATTCGGGCACTGTCTACATTTACTCCGTAGATACAAGCGCCGCCAAGGATGCCGGCTTCTCGGCGGGAGACATTGTCTACGCCATTGACGGCAATACGGTATCTTCAATAAATGATGTTTCTGCGGCGGTCACCGCCCACAAGGTCGGCGATACTCTCACCTTCACAATAGTGAGGGACGGCCAGAGCCGTGACATTAAACTGAAGCTTCAGGAGAAAACAAACAAGCAATAGCACATGAGTAACGAGACAGGTAACAGGATGAGTAACGATAACAACTGTTTCAGCTGCATTGACTGCAGGCTGAAGAGCTGCAACACGGATGAGGGTCTTTACCCGGAATTCTGTCCAACAGCTGCACTGATGGAGGGTGCCCTTGAGGGCGCCTCCTTTGACGAGGCGATAGATTTGTATTTGGATGACGAAGAGAATAACAGAGTAACCATCGCGGCGGCAGAGGTGGAGTGCGAAAACTACTGCAAAATGACCCGCATTGAGGAAATTGCGGAATTCGCCGGGAAAATCGGTGCCAGACGGCTTGGAATCGCCACCTGCGTCGGCCTTATGAGAGAGGCTGCCGTGGCGGGAAAAATCCTGCGGAACAAGGGCTTCGAGGTTTACGGCGTCGCCTGCAAGGTGGGGGCTGTTCCTAAGATTGCCGTGGGGCTTGACATGACCCACAGCGCCCTGGGAAAAAACATGTGCAACCCGATTCTTCAGGCAAAAATACTGAACGAAAAAGAGACTGATCTCAATATAGTTGTGGGCCTTTGCGTGGGTCACGACAGTCTGTTTTATAAGTACTCCGAGGCTCTGTGCACAACCCTTGTCACCAAGGATCGAGTTCTGGGCCACAATCCCGTGGCGGCTCTGTACCAGACGGAATCCTACTATAAACGACTGCTGGAGAAATAAACGACTGATAAAAAAAGCGCCTGCCGCATCTGCGGCAGGCTTTCTTATTGTCCTGTGTTTTCTTGTCGGCTAGAATCTGTCCTTGTAAGGCTGTGTCAGCTCTCTTGAGATGTCCGAATACTTCGTTTCCAGCTTTTTTAGGTACTTCTCGTATGTGTCCGTGTCGTCATCGGTGCTTTCCAGAGTGGCGTCGGTCATGGCGCCGGTACCCTCGTTGTAAATTTCCTTGAGCTTATCCTGCATTTTTACCGTTTCATCGTAGAGAGCATCCTTGCTGAGCTCACCGGATTTTCCCTTCAGCTCCTTCAGGTATTCCTCTCCCGCCGTCTCCAGCTTCCCGCTGTACTCATCGTACAGCTTCTCGTACACAGAGATCTCCTCATCCTGTTCTGCCTGAGTCTCCTCCACCGTTGTTATCTCAACTGTCTCCTCATCCGAGCCGCCATTCTCGCAGGCGCAAAGGCAGGTCAGAACCAGTGAAAATACCAGAAAAATAACTATTGTTTTTGCTTGCTTTCTCATCTATCTTTCCTCCTGAATACTCCGTTATTATACCATTTGTGGTATAATATTGCAAAAGCAATCAATATATGGAGGTGACATCAATGTCGGAAATGATTTCAAGAAATGAAGCTCTGGAGCTTCTTAAGGAACATAACAAGGAAGCCTTTCACATTCAGCACGGTCTGACGGTGGAGGGTGTAATGAGGTGGTTTGCCAGAGAGCTTGGCTACGGTGAGGACGAGGAGTACTGGGGTCTTGTGGGTCTGCTTCACGACGTGGATTTCGAGGAGTATCCTGAAGAGCACTGCATCAAAGCTCCTGAAATCCTGGCAGCCGCAGGCGTTGGTGATGACATGATTCGCTCCATCTGCAGTCACGGCTACGGACTTACAGGTGTGGACATTCAGCCTGAACACGAAATGGAGAAGGTTCTCTATGCCTGCGACGAGCTTACGGGAATAATAGGAGCCGCAGCTCTCATGCGTCCATCAAAATCCGTTATGGACATGGAGCTGAAATCCCTCAAGAAGAAGTACAAAAGCGCCAACTTCGCTGCAGGCTGCTCCAGAGAAGTTATCGGCAGGGGTGCCGAGATGCTGGGATGGGAGCTTGCTGACCTTCAGCAGAGAACTCTTGATGCAATGAAGTCCTGCGAAGCTTCAGTAAACGAAGAGATGGCAGCTCTTTAACAACTTATCTGTATCGTGAAAATGACACATAACAAAAAGCTTCAGCAGCATATGATACTGCAGAAGCTTTTTTCGTATTTATATAAGGCCCATGGATGAAACCGCCTTAAGAAAAAGCGTTCCGTGATTCAGAATTTCATCTGTGATGCTGTCTTCGTATTTCTCCTCTTCAGCAAGGTATCTGTCTCCGTAAACCTTTGACAGCACTTCCGCCTTGCGGCTTCTCTCGAAGCCTACGCCCATCTGCTTGCCGCCGATTACCTCCGGCTGCATGAGTTCGCCGGCATCCCCCAGCTCCAGCTCCGGAAATTCCTCTTCCATGATGATAACAGGGAAGGAATACAAAAGCACCGCTTCTCCATTTCCTTCCTCTTCAAGCGCTGACTCTTCCTCCAGCGTAAGATTTGTGGAGACAGCCTGCAGCTCACTGACGCTGTTCATGAACATTTCCGTATTCATCCCAACATGCTCAACCACGAGCTCTGCATACAGGTGAGCCAGATGTCCGTATTCCTCTCCAAATTCCGGATAACCCTCAACCTCTATCTCCTTCACTGTTACACCGATTTCAATCTCCTTGTCAGGTGTCAGAAGCACATCAAATCTGAATATTTCTTCTCCCATGTCCAAATCACCCTCCTCTCATTCTTATCCTTGCCTTCCCTTGTATAATACACCTCCTCCAATGTTTTTTCCTTATTTTTTCACTGTTTGCACCCCTGGCTGCATGTTGAAGTTATTGCAGTTTTTTCTTATTTGCTTCAACATCCATGGATTTTGAGGCCAGAAACAGGCTCTTTTAAGAGGTCAATTTGAAGCATTTGCCCATCCCGAAAAATTGCTTCAACAAAATCGAAGAATTGTTGAAGCAATTATTTCTTGCTAAAGATATTTACAACAATTGGAAAATTTTAGGCGATATAACAGGGTCTTAAGCGGGCAAGTTTGAAGCAAATTGGGATTTTCTTTGATTGCTTCAACATTTGCGCCGCTGGGCAGACTTTTCTTATAAATGGCGGCAGCGCCTGCGGTTGCGATTTCCGCAGAAGCCGATTGCAATGATAAGCGAAATGAGCGACGCGAGCGGTTAGGCGTCAGCAATGTCTGAGCGCATGGCGCGAGTTTTGCTGACGCTCCGCAAGCCGCGAATGAGCGCTAATCATTGCCGGCGACGAGGACGCAGCAACCGCAGGCACTGCCCATTGACATAAGAACAAAGGAGCTGCGGAGCTGCCCGTTCATAAGAACAAAGGAGCTGCGGAGCAGCTCCTTAAACAATTATCCTCTAACAAATCCCGCAATAATATCGCCGATTTCTGTTGTGCCGGAGGTTTTCTCGCCTTTGCCTGCGATATCAACGGTTCTGTAGCCCTCCTCCAGAGCTCTTTTAACGGCTCCTTCGATGGCGTCTGCTTCCCTGTCAAGATCCAGTGAGTAGCGAAGCATCATTGCGGCGGACAGTATTGTTGCCAGCGGGTTGGCAATTCCCTTGCCGGCAATGTCCGGCGCTGAACCGTGGCTCGGTTCATAGAGTCCGAACTTCGTGTCGTTCAGACTGGCTGAGGACAGCATTCCTATTGAACCGGTTATCATGCTGGCCTCATCCGAAAGGATGTCGCCGAACATGTTCTCTGTGAGAATAACATCGAACTGTGACGGGTTGTTTACCAGCTGCATTGCGCAGTTGTCCACCAGCATGTGCTCCAGAGTCACCTCCGGGTATGCCTTTGCAACATCCTCTACAACTTTTCTCCACAGTCTCGAAGAGTCCAGAACGTTTGCCTTGTCCACGCTTGTAACCTTCTTCCTGCGCTTCATGGCAATGTCGAAGGCCTTCAACGCGATTCTTCTTATTTCTTCTTCGTTATATGTAAGGGTGTCAACGGCAGTCATGACACCGTCAACCTCGCCTGTGTGGCGTTCTCCGAAATAGAGTCCCCCTGTCAGCTCTCTGACAATAATCATGTCGAAGCCCTCAGGGCCGATGACCTCCTCCTTCACCGGACAGGCGGCCTTCAGTTCATTGTACAGATAGGCCGGTCTCAGGTTTGCGAAAAGGTTCAGCGCCTTCCTCATCTTAAGGAGACCCGCTTCAGGCCTTTTGGAAGGTTCCAGCTTGTACCATGGGGAGGTTGCTGCGTCTCCGCCGATTGAGCCCATGAGAACGGCATCGCAGGCCTTAGCAGCTGCCAGGGCTTCATCCGTAACAGGAACGCCGTGAACATCAATAGATGATCCGCCCAGCAGTATCTCGTCATAACTGAATTTATGTCCGAAGCGCTCTGCTGCCGCATCCAGCACCTTAACCGCTTCTCCAACGATTTCCGGACCGATTCCGTCACCTCTGATTACGCCGATTTTGAAATCCATTTTGTCTCCTCCCCTTACTTTCCGGTCAGGCTGTTCATGAGTCCGCCTGCTGCCATTATCTCCTTAATAAAATCAGGGAAAGGCAGAGCCTGATATGTTTCATTCTTTGTTTCGTTTGTTATTATTCCCGTATCGAAGTCTACGGAAACCTTGTCTCCGTTCTCAATTCTGTCGCTGGCCTCCGGACACTCCAGAATAGGCAGACCGATGTTGATGGAATTCCTGTAAAAAATTCTGGCGAAGGTCTTGGCGATAACGCAGTCAATACCGCTGGCCTTGATGGATGCCGGCGCATGCTCTCTGGATGAACCGCATCCGAAGTTTTCGCCGCCAACCATTATGTCGCCTTTGTTCACTCTTCCTGCGAACTCGGTATCAATGTCCTCCATGCAGTGCTTTGCCAGCTCGTTCATGTCCGCAGTGTTCAGGTATCTTGCCGGGATTATTACATCGGTATCGATGTTGTCTCCGTATTTATGTACAATTCCGTTTGCTTTCATTTCTTTTCCTCCTGATGGTTTTGGCTGCCTTTGCTTATACTTCATCCGGTCCTGAGATTCTGCCGGTGATTGCCGATGCTGCTGCTACAGCCGGGCTTGCCAGATATACTTCCGATTTAACATGACCCATTCTTCCCACGAAATTTCTGTTTGTGGTTGCCACGCATCTCTCTCCCTCTGCCAGGATTCCCATATGGCCTCCCAGACAAGGGCCGCAGGTTGGTGTGGATACGACGCAGCCTGCATCGATAAATGTATCCATGTAACCCAGTCTGATGCACTCCTTGTATATCTGCTGTGTTGCAGGAATAATGATGGCTCTGACATTGTCGTGAACTTTCTTTCCCTCAAAAATCTTGGCGGCTATTGCCATGTCCTCAAGTCTTCCGTTTGTGCAGGATCCGATAACAACCTGGTCGATTGCCACATCCCCCACCTCATCAATTGTCCTGGTGTTTTCAGGCAGATGAGGGAAAGAAACTGTCGGTTTAAGCTCGCTGAGATTTATCTCATATACGGAAGCGTACTCCGCATCAGGATCCGCTTCGTATTTCTTCCATTCACCCCGGACTCTTCCCTTCATGTATTCCTCGGTTATCTCATCCACCGGGAAGATGCCGTTCTTGCCGCCGGCTTCAATTGCCATGTTTGCTATGCAAAGTCTGTCATCCATGCTGAGGCTTCCCACGCCTTCACCTGTGAATTCCATTGACTTGTACAGAGCTCCGTCAACTCCGATCATTCCTATGATATGAAGGATAACGTCCTTTCCTGTTACGTTCTCCTGAAGCTGGCCCTTGAGCTCGAACTTCAGCGCCTCAGGAACCTTGAACCAGGCTTCTCCTGTGGCCATTCCGGCTGCCATGTCGGTGCTGCCCACGCCTGTGCTGAAGGCGCCCAGCGCACCGTATGTGCATGTATGGGAGTCTGCACCGATGATAACATCCCCTGCCTTGACGATTCCCTGTTCAGGCAGAAGTGCATGTTCGATTCCCATTCTTCCAACGTCGAAGAAGTTCTTCACATCAAATTTTCTGGCAAAGGTTCTGCACTGCTTGCACTGCTCTGCCGCTTTGATATCCTTGTTTGGTGTGAAGTGGTCCATTACCAGAGAGATCTTCTCCCTGTCGAAGATTCCGTTAAAGCCCGCCTTCTCAAATTCGTTTACCGCAACAGGTGTTGTGATGTCGTTGCCCAGCACCATGTCCAGCTTAGCCTTGATAAGCTGACCTGCCACTACGCTTTCCAGTCCGGCGTGTTCCGCCAGTATCTTCTGGGTCATTGTCATTCCCATAACCGTATCCTCCTATTTATTATTACTCGTTATGTTCGCTTTTGTACTGTCTGTTGAGAGCACTTACCAGTGCATTTACCGATGCCAGGATGATATCCTCGTGGGTTCCCACACCCCAGTATTTCTTCTCGTCCTTGCCTTCTATGCAGACATAGGCTGCCGCCTTGGAGTGGGAATCTGAGGAAAGAGCGTGCTCCGAATATGTGATGAATTTGTAGTCAAAGTTGTACGGGGTCTGCTTCAGGGCATTGCTCACCGCGTCAAGGTGTCCGTTGCCGGGAGCGCTGACCTCGAAGAAATCGTCGTGAATTCTCATCTTCATGTTTACAACAACACCTTCGTTTGACTTGGCGTAAGCCGATCTGCTGAAGGTTGCCGTGGTTATGTCAAGAGTGTCGAAGTCGTTAACAAATTCCTTCTCAAATTCGTAGAATACCTCCTCAGGAGACAGCTCCTTGTGCTTCCTGTCGGATATTCCCTTAACCATATAACCAAGCTCTTCTCTCATCTGCATTGGTATCGAGTATCCGAAGTTCTGCTCCAGAATGTAAGCTACGCCGCCTTTGCCGGACTGGCTGTTGATTCTGATAACGTCCGCCTCGTACTCTCTGCCCACATCCTTCGGATCTATCGGCAGATAAGGTGTGGTCCAGTGCTCAGGATCGTTGGCCTCACGCCACTTCATTCCCTTGGCGATAGCGTCCTGGTGTGAACCTGAGAATGCTGCAAAAACAAGCTTGCCGCCGTACGGCTGTCTCGGGTGTACCTCCAGGTCTGTGTATTTTTCATAGGTTTCCACAACTTCAGGCATGTTGGAGAAGTCCAGCTTAGGGTCAACTCCGTGGGAGAACATGTTCATTGCCAGCGTTACAATGTCCACATTTCCTGTTCTCTCGCCGTTTCCGAAGAGGGTTCCCTCAACTCTGTCTCCTCCTGCCAGCATTCCCAGCTCTGCGTCTGCCACGGCAGTTCCTCTGTCGTTGTGAGGGTGCAGGGATACAATGAGGTTTTCCCTGTTGTTCATGTGCTCGCACATGTATTCAATCTGGGAGGCATATACATGAGGCATTGACATTGCCACAGTTGCCGGAAGGTTGATTATCACCTTGTTGTCCGGTGTAGGCTCCCAGATGTCAATTACCGCATTGCACACCTCTGCAGCGTAATCCGGCTCCGTGCCCGTGAAGCTTTCAGGGGAATACTCGAAGCTGAATTTTGTCTCCGGATACTTGGCGGCGTACTCCTTGATGAGCTTGGCGCCGTCAATTGCTATCTGCTTGATTTCTTCCTTTGATTTCTTGAACACCTGCTGCCTCTGGGCGAAGGATGTGGAGTTGTAAAGATGTACAACTGCGCTCTTCGCTCCCTCCAGCGCCTGGAAGGTCTTCTTTATTATGTGAGGCCTTGACTGGGTCAGAACCTGAACTGTTACGTCATCAGGTATCAGGTTGCTCTCTATGAGAGTTCTCAGGAAAATGTATTCTGTATCAGAGGCTGCAGGGAATCCTACTTCGATTTCCTTGAAGCCCACCTTCACGAGAAATTCGAAGAATTCCAGCTTTTCCTGAAGGCTCATAGGTACTATCAAAGCCTGGTTGCCGTCTCTAAGGTCAACGCTGCACCATGCCGGCGCCTCTGTTATGTGGTCCTTCTTTGACCACTTCATGTACTCTTCTCCTACAGGATAGTATCCCACCTTGTACTTCTCGTAGTTCTTCATTTTTGTCTTCCTTCCTTTTTTGTTCTCCTACAGTTCTCTAAAAAAAGCCCCGTCTCATTAAATAAGAGACGAAGGCTCAAAGCTTCCGCGGTACCACTCTTATTAGCATGCTGTTTCGGTATTGCTGTCAACGCCGCCGGCTCACAGCCGGAATCACACGCTCTCTCAAGGTTGTTCTGCTCCCGGGTGAGACATCCGGTTTCCTCATACAGCCTCACACCAGCCGGCTGCTCTCTGAAATGATTTCACTGGATTTATTCCGTTCATCGCATCTTTATCGAATTTTTCGTGATTATATTATATAAGATGCAACAAATACTGTCAATATTATTTGTGATTAAACAATAATTCCTGACAGTATTTGTTCGCTTTTTCGTATTAAGTTATCGGCCTATATCAATATAAGCTACCGGTTTGTCTATCAGCTTTCTGTTTGTGTTATACCATTGCAATACCTGCAATCAGATATCCGATTGCGGCAACCACACCTGCCAGAAGTCCGAACGGCATCTGAGTCCATGCGTGTGCGAAGTTGTCGCATCCTGTAGCAGATGAAGTGATTACTGTGCAGTCGGAGTAGAAGCAGCAGTGGCTTCCCAGTACTCCCGCAGAGATTACTGCTCCGCAGCCCAGGGCAACAGGTATTCCTGCTCCCATGCAGATAGGGATTACAATCGGCAGAGCGATGATGTACATTCCCCAGTTTGTGCCTGTAATGAATTCAGTTACTGCCAGAAGTGCGAAGATGAGAACCGGCAGCATCTGAGGTGATGCGTGTTCAACAGCAACATCAATAACGAAGCGGGTGAATCCCACCTGATCATTTACTGCTGCGAAGATATATGCCAGCACCATCAGGGCCAGCGGCAGAATCATATTCTTTATGCCTTCTATACTGTAATCCCAGAATTCTTCAGCGGTTACCAGCTTCTGTCCCACGAAGAGAACGAAGCAAAGTGCCATTGTGGCAATTACACCGTACTGCATGTCCAGATCAAAGATTATTGTGAAGAAAACCATTCCCACAACAGGCACAATCAGGTTCCAGAGTCTCGGCTTCGCCTTAAGCTCAACATCTCCGGCGTTCAGGTCAATCTTCTCGGATCCCGGAGGCGCCAGAGGTCCCCCTGACATGGCTCTCTCCTCTGCCTTCTTCATCGGTCCGAATACAGGAACGACATGCCATATTACCAGCGGTACCAGCAGTGCTGCAGCCCAAGCGTAGAAGCTGAACGGAATTGTGGTGATAAACGACTGAATCTCCTTCCCGTCAACACCGTAGCCGTTATCTACCATGATTCGGCCTGCGAAGATTGCCCATGTGGAAATCGGAATCAGGGCACATAACGGCGCCGCAGTTGAAGAAGTAACATAGCTGAGCATCTCACGGGAAACCTTGTGCTGGTCGGTCAGTTTCTTCATGCATGATCCTATGGTCATGGAATTAAGATAGTCATCGATGAAGATGATACATCCCAGGATGTATGTCCACATCAGAGTCGCTTCCCTTGATTTAGCTCTCCTGCCGGCCCATTCTCCAAAGGCCTGAGCACCGCCTGTCACCTCGATGAGTTTGATGATGGATCCCATGAGTCCGCACACAAGAATAAGCCAGCCTGTATCCTCGTCCATCATAACATCTGTAGCCGTACCGCTTAGGGATCCAACCACATTAGCCGTAGGGGCAGCGAAGATAAGTCCGGCCACCGAACCAAGAATCAGTCCTTCAAGAACACGTTTAGTGGCAAAGATGTACACAACCAGGAATATTGCAGGTACACAGGACCAGATTCCCAGGTTGCCGTCTTCATTCTCCAGATTCTCAACCGGAACCACGGTAAATGCCAGCGCGTAGGACGCCGCTATGACAAGTGCCATGGCAATAAGCGTTCGAATCGGATTGAAGCCTTTCACTTCAGTTTGTAGTTTTTCTGTCAAAGCCATCTCACCTCCAATTTTGTTAATTTTATAAATATTGTGAATATTTACGCATTAACTATAGCATCCGGAGGCTTCAAAGTCAATATTTACCCTTCAAGTTCAGCGTGCGCCAGAAACAATCCAGCCGCACCTTTCATTATCGCATATGAGCTCAATCATTCTCTCATCAATAAGCGATTCCTCCTCCCAAAGGCAGGCAATCTCTGAGATGGGCACCGTGGCCAGAACCGTAGCTTCTTGCAGCTCCTCAAGCATCCCTCTAAGGCAGCACGGCGCCACATCCTCCCTTATGTGATAGCATTTCCGTAAAAGCTTGCTGCAGGCATCCAGGCAGATTCCTGCATAGGGTTCACCTCTGCCGTAGACAACCACCGGCTTGTTTGCATTTGTGTTCCTGAACAGCCAGTTCGCCAGACCGTTGGCCTTCATAATAGAATCATTGCATTTCATCACCATACACCGCCTTTCCGATTACCTGTCCCGTCTCCACATGAATCTCGCCATTTTCCTCTTCTCTTACGGAATGTTCCTCCTTTAACTTCACGGTTCCCTCTCTGAAACAGAGAATTACCGTTGAGCCTCCATAATCAAACCACCCCGCCTCATTACCCCGGCGAACCACTGCCGCGGAATGCCTGTTGTGAATCCTCCCCACAAGCAGCGCCCCCACCTGCATCATCAGCACCTTGCCGAAATTGTCAGTGTCCACTGTGAAATACTCCCGTGCATTTTCCCGGTAAATACCCCGGCTGGCAGCAGCTATGGGATTAACAGTATGCAAAGAACCGTCAATCCTTGTATTATCCGACTTAACCCCGCTGTCCGGATAATGGTACCTGTGATAATCTGACACCGTCAGTCGAAACAGCAGCATCGTCCCCCCTTCGAAGGCCTTTGCGAGCTCTCTGTTTCTTACAAGCTCCTCCATGGTGTAGGATATTCCCTTCACCGTCACCCTGCCCTTTTCACTGATTCTGTATGCCGTCAGCCATCCGTCGCATGGAGCTGCCAGCTCATTGCGCCTCGTTGAAAACTCATTAAAGCATATTTTCTTCCGTCTGATAAAAAAGTCGTTAAAGGACTTGTACTTTTCATTCTCATATCTGTTGATATCTATTCCGTATCTATTTACAAACCCCTTTATTGCCGCCTTTGAAATCCGTGTTTCCAGCAAGCCTCCCGCCAGTCTGGAGAACCAGGGTTTCGTGATTGCTCTAAGTACAAGCCGTCCCGGATTTCTTCCGTACAGCGCCCTGACAATACGTGTCTGCAGATCATCCTTTTTCATGAGCCTTCCCCTCATGCCGTCATCTTTATGAATGGCATTGTGATAAAAAGCGATGCCACAACAATTGTCAGTATCAGAATATGGCGAGTCTTCGGCTTGGCGATTCTAATATTTACCAGAAACAACCCTCCTGTTATTAGCAGCATAAGCTCCCAAACCAGCGGCTTGAAATCCTCCGGCACCCAGAAGCCTGCGAAATACAGCACCGGAAATATTATTGATATGCTGGTGATGGGTAGGCCTCTGTAACAGCGTTCCGCTTCAGGCGCGTTCTCATCCCTCGTGTATTCCAGCGTGTTGTAGTAAGCCAGCCGCGCAGCGGAAGCAACAGCATAAAACGCCATCAGAATCACTCCGATTTTGCCTGTTACACCAAGCTGATAGCATATTACAATCGGCAGAAATCCGAAGCATATCACATCGCACAGAGAATCGAGCTGCACCCCGAAAACCTTTTCGGATTCCGATCTGTTCTTCTTAGAGCGGGCTACTCTGCCGTCAAAGGCATCGCAAAGCCCCGAGAAGGCAAGGCACAGAAGCGCTCCCATGATTTGTCCTTTTATTGCAAAAATCATCCCGCCAAAGGAGCTAATGAGACTTACATAAGTAAGTATTACCGTATAATTCCAGATTCCTATCATTTTTCCTTCTTTCTCCTGTCTTCGGGAGACAGTCCCCCGCGGCTGAGCCTTTTTCCGATCAAGCCGCTAATCCATATTCCCGCTGTTACAAGCCCGCATATTATCAGCTGACAGTAGTAGCCCACACCCCTTGACAGAATAAGTGTCGACAGGGTCTGATCTCCAAATACCGGCGAGAAAACCTTAAGGTACATCAATTCATTGACACCCATTCCTCCCGGAAGAGGAAGCATTTCGCTGCCGAGCTGAACCATGCCCTGAGCCGCCGTGATATCCTGCGCCGACAGTCCGCCTGCTCCGATGGAAAGGCAGGCAGGGACTGTTATTGCGAAATAACACAGACGTTGGATAATGGTAATAAGCAGCACCGCAGCCGGCAAAGCCCTGTGCTTCCTAAAGACCCGTACGGAGGATGAATAGCCCTTGAGAAATTCATCCTTCTTTTTCTCCCAACGCAAGGGTTTTCTTATTATTCCCCGGGAGCTAAGGACACCTATTGCTGCATCTGCAGCCCTGTCCAGACTTGATGGAGACAGCAGCAGGCCGGCGAAAAGCACCACCGCACCGGCGCTTAAAATCTCACCGGCAATGCAGAAGCCCTTTACCGGTTCAGTAAGAAGCTTGGGACCCAAGTCTCCGCTGCAGTATACAGCTGCCCCGAGAAGCACTATCGACAGCTTGAAGGTTATTGTTATCAGCAGCAGAGATATCATAGCCTTTTCCGTGTTTACCCCATCTCTGTGCATCAGCGCCAGCTGCATCGGCTGCTCCAGTGAGCCAGCCGGTGAAATACAGTAAAAGAAAAACCCGGCAAAGGAGTACTTCATGCACTTACCTATAGATATCCTTTCGCTGAGGCTGTGCATGATAATCTTGATAATTACCGCCTCAAGCACTATGTACCCAAGCAGCAGAATCAGGGCCAAAGCTATGAATTTGTATTCTGCGGTTTTCAGGGTTTGTGCGAAGACCTTAAGCCCTCCCTCCCGGAGAAGGCTGTACAGCGTCATTCCCATAACCAGCACCAGAAACCCCGCCTGTAATGTAACCTTTTTCCTGTTCATGTTACTGATATACTACTTTATAATAATTAAAACAAAGTTGACCCCGGATACTGTTTTTTCAATCTTTTTTCAAGATTCCGAGGGTAGTATATCTTTGTAGAATTATGCTTTTGAAATAAAACACAGGGGAGGAAATTTCATTGAAAATACTTGTTGTAGAAGATGAGCAGGGGCTTAGGGAAGCCCTTATGGAATCGCTGCGGGCTTCGGATTATCTTGTTGACGGCACGGGAGACGGGGAGTCCGGCCTCGACATGATCAGGGGCAATTCCTACGATTTGATTATTCTGGACATCATGCTTCCGGGGCTGAACGGAATGGATCTGCTTACAATAATAAGAAAGCTTAACATTACCGTTCCTGTGATACTTCTCACTGCCCTTTCCCAGCTGGAATACAAGGTTCAGGGAATGGACTGCGGCGCTGATGATTACATCACCAAGCCCTTTGAGATGAAGGAGCTGCTGGCCAGAATCCGCATGATAATGCGGCGCAACACCTCAGGCTTCGATCCAGGTAACAGCACACTGACCATGGGCTCCCTGGAGCTTAACACCCTGGACTTTACAATTTCCTGCACCGGCAGCGGCAGAAACGTGCAGCTGTCTAAGAAAGAGTTCCACATGCTGGAGTATTTCATGAGAAATCCCGGCCAGGTGCTCTCCCGGGAACAGATTACCCTGAGGGTCTGGGGATATGATTCGGAAACGGAATACAATAATGTAGATGTGTATATTTCATATCTGCGAAAGAAGCTGATGTTTGTACGTTCCGACGCACAGATTGTGGCGGTTAGAGGAATCGGATACAAGCTTGAGGAAGGATCACGCAATGATTAACAATCTTCGAAAAAAAATATTCTGGACGGTGGTTATAGTGCCTCTTGTTATCGTCTTCCTTGTTCTCACTATATACAACTACTCATATGTTTCATATGTCCTATACGATGAGACAAAAACCATAAACTACTGTGTAAAGTCTCTAAAAAACAATTCAGATGAATTTGACGAGTACATGAGCATTCCCCTGGAGGAGCTGTCCGGCTCCGCCAAGTTCAGATATGAAGCAAATCCTAAGCTTGCAAATCTCGTATACTCCATAGTCTCTTCTGAAATATTCGTTGTGAAGCTTTCGCCGGAGGGAGAAATTCTGGCCCATACAGGTCTGGCTGATGACGATTCTTCAATCCCGGAAATCGTCGCTGCTGCCTCCGGACAAACAGTGACTTCCGGCAAGCTCCGCAGGATGATATACCGGTCCATAACTGTCGATGAATGCCGCTACATGGTCTTCCTCAATACCGCCGACTGGCACTTTGAAATAAAGGTAATTCTGTTCTCCTCCTTCGGGGCACTGGTTGTCACCTTCCTGCTTCTTGCTCTGATGGCCCGTTACCTTTCCCGGAAAATAACACGTCCCATTCAGGAGGCTATGGAGAAACAGAACCGCTTCATGGCCGATGCCAGTCATGAACTCAAGACACCTGTTTCCGTGATTAACGCCAACATCTCGGTTCTTGAGCGCGAATACGGCGAAAGTAAATGGATGAAGTACATCAAGGACGAGGGCAACAGAATGACAAAGCTCGTCAACGAGCTTCTGAGTCTATGCAGAATGGATTTTGAAGCCAGGGATACTTCCTGTGCTCCTGTTGCATCCACCTTTGACGCCTCCGAGGTCATTATGGAGACTTCCCTTCCATTTGACAGTGTTGCCTTCGAGAAGGGTATTGCACTTTCGACAGAGTGCGGACAGCCCCACATATGCAAAGGCAGCGGCGAGGATTTCAAGAAAATCCTGTCTGTACTTATTGACAATGCAATCGGTCATACTGAAAAGGGCGGACAGATTACAATTACCGCCACACCTTCTTCAGGGACTTTCTTCTTTGCCAGGGATACGAAACTTAGAGTGGATGTAAGAAATACAGGTTCTGTAATAAGCCCGGAGGATCTTCCCCGTATCTTTGACAGATTCTACAAATCCCGGGCAAGCAGAGGCAATCACTACAACTTCGGTCTTGGTCTTTCAATTGCCAAGGCACTTGCCGACAAAAACGGCTTCAGAATATCTGCCGGCTCCGACAGCTGTTCCACAACCTTCGTCCTGGTTATGGACATGTAAGGCAGCCGGACTTCATCTCTTAAATATATGGAAAAAGCCCTCTTGTGAGAGGGCTTTTTCCATAGTTTTTATGATCAGTCAGTTTTGATCGGCGGGAACACCTCGTCAAACGGTATCTCGTCGTCATTCTTCCTGAGTTCTCTTAACCTGCCTGTTTTGTCAGCAATCTTGTATCCAGCCATCGGCAGGAAGATTGCACAGCAGGCAATCATGAAAATAGGAACGCTGTCAAATACAAGCATTATCAGACAGATTATCTGTGCAATGAATGCGAAGTAAGGAATCCACATCTGTCCCTTTGAAATCTTTGCCTTGAGACAGGTCTCCGGATCATATCCGTTCTTTTTAAGACGTCTTCTCATGGAAAGCATTGAAAGAATAATTCCAATCCACGCCACTGAACCTGTGAATCCCGACAGGGAAAGCAGGGATGTGTACAGGCTTGCGAGTGCATCTGTTACCTGTGAAATAAGACCTATAATCAGTACGCACCACATGAACGCCAGTGTCCACAAAACTGCATTTCTCGGATTTCCGGTTTTCTTGTCAACCTTGCAGAGGAACTTAGGAGCAAGACCCTCAAAGGAAAGTCCGAACATTGCTCTTACTGTTCCGTAGAAGCCCGTATTCGCACACGAGAACGCAGCCAGAAGAACTACTGCCGAGAAAATTGTTCCCAGAGGGCCCATGTGATAGAAGTTCATAATATCTGCAAAGACAGGAGTATCTGCTGATGCCATATTGTATGGGAACACCATAATTACGATAATAAGCGGAACCAGATAAAGCAGTGCAATTCTGTATGTAACGCTCTTGCATGCCTTTGGCACTGCAACCTGAGGATTCTCTGATTCTGCAGCTGTCAGTCCTACGATTTCAGTTCCCTGGAATGTTACCAGGACTGTAACCATCATTGAAACCACAGCCATCAGTCCCAGCGGGAACAGCTTCGCCGTAAAGGTCATTTCCCCTCCGAAGTTCACCTGTCCTGCCAGGAAACCCGTATAGGTATCATTGGAACCCCAAAGTCCGCACCAGATTCCGAATGCTGCGATAATGAATACCATAATAATGATTACCTTTGAGATTGCCAGACCGGATTCGATCTTAGCGAAGATATCTACAGCACACAGATTGATAATGGTAATGGCCAGCATCGCACCTAGAGCAATCGCTATATAAGGAACAATGTTTTTCGTTCCCACCAGTGAAGTGATTACCGTGGATACTGCAATTGCCTCGGAAGGTACATATCATACCCAGTTGAACCAGAATGCCCAGCCGAAGCTCGTGGACACTGCCGGTGAAAGAAATTCCTTGCAATAGGATACGAATGATCCTGTTCTCGGGAAGTTGACCAGAAGCTCTGCATAGGCAATCATTGTTCCGTATACTATCACGCCCACCACAAGAAACGCGATAATTACTGCAGGGCCCATCTTTGAAATGCATTCCCCGACACCCTGGAAGTAACAGGATCCGATTACACCTCCCAGGCCGATGAATGCAACCTGCCAACCCTTAATGCCTCGCTTCAGTTCGGCATTTTCGTTGGCAACAGTAGTTTTGTTTTCTGCCATAAAATAACACCTCCTATTCAAATTGATAGGAGGAATATACATTTCTTATCTTAAATTAACATTGAAAAAACCGTTATTTTTCCATTTTTCTTATGGAGACTGTAAACCGGGTCTCTTCACCCGGAATGCTGCCGGCGGTTATAGTTCCTCCATGACGGGACACTATTGCCTTTGCAATGGAAAGCCCCAGCCCGAAGGACTCCTCTCTGTGGGCCGGATCCTGAGTATAAAACCGTTCAAAGATATGGGCTATGTGCTCTTCGGCTATGCCTTCTCCTGTGTTTGTAACTGTCAGAACCGCATTTCCCTTTTCCTGAACTGTATTGATGTTTATGCGGCCCCCTTCGCCGGTATTTTTTATGGCATTATCAATAAGTATCGCCATGAGCTGCCGGATTTCATCTTCGATAATCAGTATTTTCATGGTTCAGGTCTCGTTGTTTTCTAGGGTGATGATATATCATTATTATACAAACGATGGTTTGAAATGTTAAGCCTTTAGAGTATTTCTTGCTTTTGCCGGTGCTTTTATATACAATGATGATGGATATTTGCATTTCAGCATATGAGGAAAGTACTAATGGCACCAGCAAAACAGATACTTGTAATAGAAGATAATGAAATTAACCGGGATATGCTAATATCTATTCTGGAGAATCAATATACTGTATTGACTGCCGAAAACGGCCTCGCAGGACTTGATATCTTAAAGGATCACCCTGATGACATATCCCTTATTCTCCTGGACATCGAGATGCCTGTAATGGACGGATACACCTTCCTGGATACGATAAAATCCGACGAGGAGCTGTCTCTGATTCCGGTTATCGTTATGACCTCCAGCGATACAGAGGAGGGAGAGGTAGACGCCCTCATAAGAGGTGCCGCCGACTTCCTTCCGAAGCCTTACAGACCTCAGATTATCCTCCACAGGGTTGCAAACATTATAAGTCTGCGGGAAAACGCTGCGCTGGCAAACCAGTTTAAATATGACAGATTAACCGGTCTATACAGCAAGGAGTATTTCTGCCATATGGTTCGGGAAGCTCTTCTGGCGAATCCTGACGAGAAATACTCTATCATATGTTCAAACATCGAGAACTTCAAGGTGTATAACGACAATTATGGAATGAAGGCCGGTGACCTGCTTTTGCAGGACCTGGCAAAGGCAATAAGGCAAAAGTTTGGAGACAATTGTATCTGCGGACGTTTCAGCGCAGACAGATTTCTCCTCCTGAGAAAGCGTTTTGACGATGCCGACAATCTTGAGGCGCTGTTTGAAACCGCCTGGTTTGAAAGCTCCGCATACCGGGATAATTTTGTGATGAAGTGGGGTCTTTACAATATTAACGATACTTCTGTTCCAATTGAACATATGTGTGACCGGGCATTTATGGCGGTTGACAGCATTTCCGGGCAATATGACATATCGCTTGCGGTTTATGATTCCAGCATGCGGAACACGCTCTTGAGAGAGCAGGCTATTACCGATTCCATGAAAACCGCTCTGGATGAAGGTCAGTTCGAGGTCTACTTTCAGCCGAAATACAATCTTCGAAACGATGGCCTGGCCGGAGCAGAAGCCCTGGTAAGATGGACTCATCCACAGCTTGGATTCCTGTCTCCCGGAGAATTTATTCCTGTATTCGAAAAGAACGGATTCATTACCCGGCTTGACCGTTACGTATGGGAACAGGTCTGCATTATAATGAATGAGTGGGACAAGGAGGGCTATTCCCCCTTCCCTGTTTCCGTTAATATGTCAAGGGCGACAATATATCAGGAGAAGCTTCTGGATACTCTTCTGCATCTTACCAGTAAGTATGATCTTGAACCTTCAAGGCTGCATCTGGAGCTTACGGAAAGCGCCTATACAGAAAATCCGGATCAGATTATTTCGGCGGTAAAGAGCATACGTGATGCCGGTTTCATAGTTGAAATGGACGACTTCGGCAGCGGCTACTCTTCTCTTAATATGCTTAACCAGATGAAATTCGACGTCCTGAAGCTTGATATGAAGTTTATTCAAAATGAAACTGCCAAGCCTTCTGACAAGGGAATTCTCAGATTTATCATTACCCTTGCTCGCTGGCTCAATCTCAGCGTTGTAGCGGAGGGCGTGGAAACCCACGTTCAGCTGGAGCGGCTTCAGGAGCTGGGCTGTGACTATGTTCAGGGATACTTTTTCTCGAAGCCTCTGCCAAGGCAGGAGTTCGAACAGCTGATGACAGACAGTCTTATCTGTGACCCTGTTTCTATGGTCAGCGCGGATGATGGATTCTCCAGGTTCATTCTGATTATTGATGATGACCTGGAATACAGAGCTGCCGTCAGGGACAGCTTCAAGGAGAGCTTCGGCGTTCTCGAGGCGGACAATTCCCGGGATGCTCTGGAGATTGTACGGGAGAGAGGCTCTGCAATTTCTGCGATTCTTCTGAATGTAGAGCTTCCTGATGGAGATGGAACGAATTTCCTTGATGCTCTTCATCAGGATCCGAAACACTGGCGTATCCCTGTTGTGGCAATTATTCCAGCTGACAATATATGCCGCAACCTGGAGCTGCACGTGAGGACTGATGATTTCCTATGCAAGCAGCATCCTCTGGAGGATCTTCATATCAGAGTCGCCAGGCTGCTGTCAATGAAGGCATCCAGGGAAAGGGAGCAGGAGCTTCAGGATGAAGCAAACAGGGATTTCATGACCGGCCTGTATAATCGTCGAGGCCTGTTTGCTGCCATGGACGCTCTTCGTCAGTCGGATATGCCTGCGGCATTATATATCTTTGACGTGGATAATCTGAAACGCATTAATGACCGTATCGGTCACGATGCAGGAGACGCCATGCTTAAGGCCTTTAGCGAGCTGTTAAAGAAAAACACCCGCAGCGGCGACATCCTCTGCCGTTACGGAGGCGATGAGTTTGTTGTCCTGCTTCCTCACATCAGCAACGTCGATGTGATTGTCGAAAAGGGCGCCACCATATGCAGGGCGTTCGGCAAAACTGTTCTGCCTGACGGAAGTCTGGCTGCATGTTCCTGCGGAATTGCTCTCTGCGGACGGGATGATACTATCTCGGACAAGCTAATTGAACAGGCAGACCGTGCCCTCTACCGAGCCAAGCGTGAGCACAAGGGCGGCTGCTGTCTCTGGGACGCCGACGTGGATGGCGACAGAAATTAGACATGACAAAAGGAGCCTTTCACACTGACTTTTCCGGTGCGATACGCTCCTTTTTTTTGATGCTTGTTTGCGGCCGGCTGCCTTTGCAGGTTACTCGGTCTCAGCTCCGCAGGCTGTCATGATAAATACCGATGAAACCATCAGCATCATGCATACAAACAGGCAGAGTTTTTTCTTCATGTTATTACCTACCCCATTTTAATGGCTTACTTGATGCTGCCATTTTAACGCAGCCATTTATTGCTTTTTCTGAGGAAAGTATAGTACAGCTTTCTCTTGCTGTCACGAATCGCTTCTACACTAAAGAACACGATTCTACAATAAAAACACTCTTCCCCAATAAAAAACGGCGGGCGATTGCCCACCGACGAAAAAAATACTCTATGTATTTATTGTTTTGTTCACAGTACCCGGTATCCTTTACCAGTACATTCTCTTTGAGTACTCTGAGTAAAGCTCAACGTACTGCTTAAGTTCATTTTTAAGGCTCTTAATTGTGTTTGTCATTTTACTCACCTCCCTTTGCCTAATATTATTATATCATTTAGTTTGCGGTTTGCAAGGGCTTTTTCTATATTAGTTTGCTGTGTTATGCCTGAAAACCCCTGTATTACAGCATGAAACCACTCTTTTTTCGCGCAAAAACCGCAAATTTGTTATTGTTCGAGGTTTGCGGCCCTGGCCGTGCTTGGGAGTTTTGCGAAACTTCACGACTGAGTTTTAGCTGCGAATAATCGCCATAATCACGAAAAAATGGAAGGTTGCAATTTCAACATTTCCCGAGCCGGCTGGAAAAAGTTCGTGATTAGTAGGTCTGAGAAACTCATCTTGATGTAGCATCAGCCCATTGTTGCCGCAGCTATAGCTTCCATAAAGCCGCTTGCTTAGTTGCCCTATATGCATTCTCAAGCTGATGTTGAAGCAATCAGATAATAGTCAAATTTGCTTCAACACGGCCCAAAAAAACAGTCGATTTATCGCCTAAATTTTTCCAGTTTTTGAAGCACTGCCTTCATGCTTTTAATTGCTTCAACTTTTTCCGGATTTTGTTGAAGCAACTTTGCTGATACCTGAGGATGCTTCAACCCGACCCCTAAAAAGGTCGCTTGTAGGGCCTAAAATTCTATAGCTGTTGAAGCAGATGCTTTGAAAACCTCCATTGCTTCAACATCCTGGGCAGGCGGGCAGTGGAAGAAGGCATAACAATCCCTGCAGGCGAGTGTGTCTGCTGATTAGGATGTCTGCCGGCTGGAAGCCTTGCTGGCTCGTGAGCCTGGCAATGAGAATCCTGCCAACAAGAATAACGCCAATAAAAAATCCGCCATGCAGATTCGGACCATGCCTGAATCTGGGCGGATTATTGGCACCCCCACTCGGAATCGAACCAAGAACTAATCTTTCAAAAACTGAGCTTGCTGAAGCCCTTTGCAATTACTTGATTTCTCTTATAAAAGCTTGAAATTGCAATGGTTGTAGCGATTGGCAATTATTGGCGCCTTAAGGTTTCTTGAGGCGCCTTTCAACCAAAAAGTCGGGAAAAAGTCGGGAGAAGCTGATGTTGTAATCGAATACCTCCGATCTCTCCATTCCACATTTCTATTCAAGCACAACAATTCATTAGTTTAACATAATAATCAACATACAGTTTGTCTTTTTCATTTCATCTATGATAGGTTACTGTGTTTTCTTCCATTTCATTATCGGACGAGCAAATAATTGGTATCTGTGGTATTATTTTAAGCTCCACGGTTCTAGCATTATTTGACCCGGCTTTTTTACGGTGATGACTTCGATTCGATTTTCCGCTTGAGAATCATAATAATCGTATTCACCTCGATAGATAAACTGTACTATATCACACATACGGTATAATGCCTCGTATTGTATGTCCTGTATCATAGGTCGTTGATCTATGCGGTTATGGTTTTGTGTAACATTCGTAATGATAAGAACTGTTGTATTTGTCTGAGATGCTAACCTTTTTAATTTGTAAAAGAATTCTTCGACACTATTGTTATCCTGTAAATTTAGTGCATTGATGTCATCTATTACAATCAATTCTGCATTACTTTTCTCTAAAGCTACTATTATTTCCTCTTTCACAGAAGAATTCAAATTGAAAGGCACCAGCTTCAGACAATCAAAATTGATACTATTTAATGCATTTGATATTCTGCTCCAATCTTTTTCAGTTAATAACTGACTTTGAATGTTTTCAAGGTTTGTCAACGATTCTATAGCAATAATACTATTTATTATTGCATCAGCACTATCTTTCAAGTGAAAATATAATACCTTATTTCTTCTTGCCATATTTTTTAACATCGCTTGCTGTACATAAATGCTTTTTCCAGCAGAAGTATACCCCGCAACAAGCGCAATCGTCCCCGGAAACAAAGGGCAAGCTTTATCCACATCCGAGAAGCCCCATGTTATTTGAAGTCTTTGAGGATTTTCATATTTAGAAAACCATTTTGCAACAGACTCTTCGGCTTCTTCAGGAGCCACATTAATTTCAACGCTTACCCCATATTTAGCATAACACCTATCTCTATGTCCTTTTAGCTCTGCTTCAGAAAACTTTCTTCCTTTTGGATGACGTGGATCATATGCTTTAACTTCTGCATGGCAATCGAGACATAGGGGAATGCAATTATCTGCAGTATCCTCACCGCCATCAGCAACTTGCTTTATATGATGAAGTTCTATTTTCCCACCTGCATACCTACCACAAAGACAGCAATGCCTTCCACAGCGAACAAGGACCTCATCTGCAACTTTTTGTGGGAAACTCATTTCATCACCTCTCCAAAGCATTTGCTTTTATTTACGATTCAACGGAATAATTCTTGCGCCTTGCCCTCTTACTTTGGTAAGTAGGCAAGGCAAGTCTTAAGTATCAAATCCTATATTCACAATCATGTAAGCAGTAAATATCAGCACAGCTGCAACTTACTGCAAGTTAATTTTCAATATATAGCCACCATTTGATGGTTAACCTTTGCTCTAGACCCATGCATTTTCAAGGGTTCTGAGTCTCACGATGCATTTAAACAATACTACTTATTAGGATTGTTGCAAGTTACTGCAACTTAAATTTATGCCCAATAAGGTATGTATTTCATGTACCTTGGCGCTGTGTTTTCATCTAAAGGCTTAATTTTCTGCGCTTCTAATGAATCCTTTATTACTCTAGATGCTTTATAACTTTCCTTACTACTTAATCCAAAAACTGCACGGATATCAGAATTATTTATTGCATTAAAGTTTACATATGCCAAACAAGCCTGCATATAACATGTTCGAATTCTATCTTCTTTCGTAACCATTTCAAAAGGAATCTTTGCAAATAGAATCGCTTTTGTAAACTGATTGCTCTGGTTTTCAATTCTCGGTGCGAGCAACTTGTTCTTGCCAGTTGCTTCAATGATTTTATCATATCCGCTACCACGTTCTTCACAAATACCACATTTGTGAAGAAATCCTGCAATATTCTCATTTCTTGATACCGGAACAGTATCTACGATACGCTCAATTGAAACTAGCGGCCCTCCAGCATTGGAGAATTCTATTCTATTAGAGAAAATTTCAACCATAGGGTTTGTGCCACGCTGCTGCAAATCCTGATGGATCATTGCGTTTGCTAGTAATTCACGAATGGCAATCTCCGGAAAACTTATCATGGATTTTCTTGTTGCATCTACAATAACTTCCTCTTGTGGAATGATGGTCATGATATACTGTACAATTTCCTCATGTGAAAAGGCATATCCTGCAGCGAATTCTTTTTCTCTAAAAGCTTCAATTCTAGAATCTCCTTTATACCAAATAACACGGACGCTTTTTCTTTGCAGATGCTCGAACTTCTTTAAGTCTTTTGCTACCATCAAAGCGCCCATATTCGTAACATTCCATCTACCGGCATCATTTTTCTTAATAAATTTCTCATTAATAAAATCATCCAGAACTTTATCTCGATTTCGAGGTATCGGCAACTCCAACTTGTCATAATACCCAGGATAGTCCAATAAAGAGAACATTGTTTCTTCATCCAAATCCTCTGCTGCCATCTTAAGCTCAAAATGAGTTGTATCGAATGCTCTCCACAATTCTCTTTCCTTATCAGGGAATTCTTTAAGTTTCTTCTTATTTGTTCCCACTCTAATATA
>JALFKB010000117.1 GCA_022775805.1 Clostridiales bacterium | reverse complement strand
GTTCAAGGATACATCCGGTCCTTCAATCAACATCCTTATCAAGCTCATGACTATCGTATCAGTAGTATTCGCACCACTGTTCGTAGCAATCGGAGGCCTGCTGGGATAATAGAATTAACAACACGAAAAAAAGCTGCTGTGCCTTCAGCACAGCAGCTTTTTTAGTTTGCTGCCTCAGCCGGAAGGCTGCACCGGCAAGACAACAAAGCATGTTCCATGTTCACAATGCCCGGGCGCATGTCCCAGGCTTGCGCTTTACCGAATTGTTGAAGCATTTGATTTTAAGAAGGATTTGCTTCAACAAGCATGGGATTAGAGCTGTTAATGAGGCCTTTTTACCAGGCAGATTTGAAGTTTTTTTCTAGAATGAAAAATTGCTTCAACAAAATCGCAAAATTGTTGAAGCAATTTAAAATCGCTAATGATTTTTACAACAAATGGAAATTTTTAGGTGATAAAACGGCTCTGTTTCAGGGCCGTGTTGAAGCATTTCCGGATTATTGGTGATTTTTACAACAATGCAACAAGGGATTAATGATTGCGGCTCCAGAAGGATTTGCTGAACAGAATCATTATTGTGAATAGCTCCAGTCTGCCCATTATCATCAGGCCGCTGAGATAGAGCTTCAGCAAAGGATGGAACATGGAGAAGTTCCCTGCCGCCGCTGCATCACCGAAGGCGGCACCGGTGTTGCTCAGCATCGCCAGAGCTGCTGTGATGGTGGTCTCCATCGAAAAGCCCTGGAATGAAAGGACAAACACGGACACGAGCAGCACAAGGCAGTATGTCAGTATGAATGCTGTTATTGCAGACACAATAGGTGCGGATACAGCGGTTTTTCCGAACTTGACAGCAACAACAGAACGAGGATGAATTCTCTTCATTGATCCTCTGAACACAAGCTTCAGCATAACCAGGATACGGATTACTTTTATTGAGCCTGAAGTTGAGGAAGAACATCCGCCAATGAACATCAGCGCGATCAGGGTGATCTGACATACAACAGGCCAGACAATATACTGGGATCGCATGTATCCCGCAGTTGTGGCCATGCTGACAACCTCGAAGCCGGCATCTCTCAGAGCAGGTCCCGGCGCCTGGCCGTTAACAATAACAAGGCCCATGGTGCATATGATAATCGCCGAGAGGATTATGATGAGGAAGGCGCGGAGTTCAACATCCTTCACAAGGTATATTCCCTTGCCGGTGGCAAGGTAGTGATAGAGAACGTAGTTCACCGAGGACAGAATGCAGAAAGCAGAGATGACAATCTCAACATACACGCTGTCATAAAAAGCAATCCCCTCAGGATGTGCCGTAAGGCCGCCGGTGCTGACGCTTCCGAGGGTTGTAATGATGGAATCAAACATAGGCATCTTTCCCGAAAGGAAAAGAAGGAGAAATTCAACAACGGTAAAAGCCAGATATGTGATATACAGCACCTTCGCGGAATCGCTCATTCTCACGGCAGTCTTCTGAAAAGCCGGGCCGGGAGCCTCGGCTCGCACGATAAACTGACCGTTGATTCCAAGAGCAGGCAGAATGGATATTGCAAAAACAAGGATTCCCATTCCTCCCAGCCAGTTTGTTATGGCCTTCCACAGAAGCAGCGGATTCGGCATATTGTCATAACCCACCGAGGAACATCCCGTTGTGGTAAAGCCCGAGGTGGACTCAAATATGGCATCAAAATAGCTGTCGGTAAAAGCGCTGAAATAGTAAGGTATGGAACCTGCCAGAATAGCTACCGCCCAGCAGGAGGCAACAACAATATAGCCCTCTCTGAGTCTGAAACGGGCGCGGTCAGACTTCAGCGCCAGCGTGAGAACAAGGCCCACAAATACAGACACAAGGGTGCCTATTCTGAAGCCGGCAACGCAGGAGCTGTAGCCGGCAACCTCGGCGTATATCCATGGAATGGACATGGCGATGCCCACTATCAGAATTATTATGCCAAGGAGTCTTACTATGGCTTTGTAGTTCAGGTTAACATTTATCATAATATTTCAATATCTTTATATTTCACTATCTGTCAGGATGCCAGAACTGCGGCGTCAGGAATATGAACAGTGTATATAGTTCAAGTCTTCCCGCAATCATGAGGAAAGACAGAACAAGCTTCGAAAAATCCGTCATGAAGGCGAAATTATCCGACGGTCCCACGGCACCGAAGCCGGGACCGATATTGCCAAGACATGTGATTACGGAGGTAAGACATGTGGTCAAATCCGCATTTCCGAAGGATACCAGGAATGTACCGACAAAAAGAAGCAATATGTACAGGAACATGTGGCTGGCAATCAGCGAAACCGAATCCGAGGTAAGGGCTTTGCCGCTCACCTTAGGAGTTCTGATGGCGTTAGGATGAAGCCTGGTCTGAAAACCCCTGGCAACCAGCTTGAGAACCACGATGATTCTTATCACCTTGATTCCGCCTGCTGTGGATGAGGAACAGCCTCCTATGAACATGAGCATGAGGATCATAACCTGACACACCTGAGGCCACTTCTCGCAGTCGCAGGTGGCATATCCTGTGGTTGTCAGTATGGAAGCCGTCTGAAAAGCAACATCCGTGGCAGTGTCTCCTGCTGTGTAGCCCTCACCGGAAATCATCAGGAAACCGAAGATGAAAGCGAAAGCAAACAGCAGAATAAGAATGTAGTATTTGAACTCGCTGTCCTTCCAGAATACCGACGGCCCCTTCTTTACCGAAAGGAAGAAAAGGTTGAAGTTTATGCCGCATATTATCATGAATACGGTTATAACAACCTTGATGTAGGTGCTGTCAAAGTATCCGACGCTGGCGTTGTAATTTGAGAAGCCCCCTGTTCCCACGGTGCCGAAGGTGTGAATCAGAGCATCGTACAGATTCATGCCTCCCAGCAAAAGCAGAACAGCTTCTATAACGGTAAGTATTGAGTATATGGTAAGCAGAGTCTTGGCGGTATCAGTCATTTTCGGAGTAACCTTATCCAGCATAGGCCCCGGTGTTTCCGAAACCTCCAGATTCTGACCGCTGATACCGAGAGAAGGCATAACTGCAATTGCAAAGAGCAGAATGCCGATTCCCCCTATCCAGTGGGTAAAGGAACGCCAGAAGAGAATGCCCTTCGGCAGACTTTCGATATCCGTTAGAATAGATGCTCCGGTAGTTGAAAATCCCGAGCATGATTCAAAGAAGGCATCCATGGGTGAAGGAATTGCACCGGAAATAAAGAAGGGTATGGCTCCGATAAAGGCGGAAATGAACCAGTATGTGGTAACAATGAAAAAACCGTCTCGCACTTTCAGATCCTGGAGCCGGTATTTTGTAAGTTTGGCAAAAAATGCTCCCACAATGATTGTAATAAAAATAGTAATGGCAAAAGCCTCCGCCACAGCCGTTTCTCCGTAGATCAGGGAAACAGCAAGGGAAGGTATCATGGCAATGCTGATGATTGTCATTACTATTCCCACTATTCTCAATATAGAACCGAAATTTAAATTCATTTTATCTCTTGAAGAAGGAGAATTTGCCGTTATCCTTGAGAAGCTTTTCGGTAACCTTAAGGTCACTGATAAGACTTATTATTATAACGCGGTCATCCTCCCGTATAATTGTATCTCCTGTAGGTATTATCAGCTTGTTGCCTCTGTGTATTGCCGCAACAAGGAAGGTGTCCGGAAGCTCCAGATTCTTAAGGGGTTCATCGATAATCTTCATGTGGGAGGTTGCAATCACCTCAACGATTTCTGCCTGTCCCTGAATCAGCTGAGAGGACACAACGGTTCTTGAGCTCTGTACATATCTGATAATGTCATTGGTGGTTATGTCAAGAGGATTGAGAGCCATGTCTATGCCCATTGCGGAGATGATTTCAACGTAGCTTGTTCTGCTTACCTTGGCGATTACATCCTCAACCTTATGCTGCTTGGCGGTAAGAGCCAGCAGAAGGTTATCCTCATCGAAGCCCGTTGCGGTAACAACTGCATCCATGCCGTCCAGATTCTCCTCCTCAAGGAGGTCCAGATCAGTTGCGTCGCCGTGGAGAATCATCACATCATCAAGATGGGTGGAGAGGTAGTGGCACCGGTCCTTGCTCTTCTCTATTATCTTTACCGCGGCACCGAATTCCGAAAGCATGCCGGCAAGGTAAAAACCGGTTTTACCTCCGCCGATAATCATTACCTTCTGAAGATCTGTATACTTGCCCTTCTCGTGAACCTTCTCGGCAAGCTTCTGTATAGGCTCCTTTTCGCCGATTACATAGACGATATCTTCATCCTGAATGGTTGTATCGCCATGGGGAATAATAACCTTACCGAAGCGGGAAATGGCCACAACAAGCATATTTGGCAGGTATGAGGAAATCTGCCTCATGGAAACACCCACAAGCTCAGGCCTTTTGGAAACATAGAACTCCAGCAGAGATGCGTCTCCGCTTGTGAAAATGCCATTGCTGAGGGTGTATTTCTCAGCAAGGTATTTATAAATCTCAACAGTGATTCCCAGGTCGGGATTGACGATGTAATCGATGTTCATGAGATCCTTGATGAAACTTATCTGCTGCATGTGCTCCGGATCCCTGACACGGGCGATTACCTTGCTGCATCCGAGTTTTTTCGCAAAGGCGGCAATTACTATATTGGCCTCATCGTCGCCGGTGGTTGTGATGAGAAAGTCATAGGAGGATATGTCAATGCTCTTGAGAACCTTGACCTCCTTGGCATTGGCGTTAACGGTCATTACGTCCAGAAGGGAGTTGATTTTCTCCGTCCACGCCTCGTTTGTGTCTATTATTGTAACGGAATGGTCGCCTCCCAGAAGGGCTTCGGCAACCTTCATTCCCAGTTTTCCTGCGCCAACAATCGCAACTTTCATAACAATATTGCTCCTTATCGCATTGTCCTTAAAACACATCATATTATACAACTATTTATTGGGAATTCAAGTTGATATCAGCGATTTTAGCGTGGTAGAATAAATGAGTTATGAAAGGAGAGCAAACTAGTGGAGATTAAGCGATTTATCGGCGGAATTCTTGAGGCAAACTGTTACGTTATTTCTTCCCGGGAGAAGGAATGCTATATCATAGATCCGGGCTACAATCCCGGCAGAATCATAAAATACATAGAAGAAAAGGATTTTGCTCCCAAGGGGGTAATCCTGACCCACCACCACAACGATCATTCGGGAGCGGCGGAGAAAATCCGCAAGGAACTGGACTGTCCTGTTATCATTCACAGGATGGATGCAGATATGCTTAAGACAGAGGCGGATGCCTTTGCAGAGGATGGGGATGCATTCTCTCTGGGTGATGAGAAGCTGAGGGTCATTCATACTCCGGGACACACCAGGGGAGGCATCTGTATCATGGCCTCAAAAAGCAGGGTATGCTTTACAGGGGATACCATCTTCAATGTTGACCTGGGCAGAACGGATCTGGAGGACGGCTCCGAGGCTGAAATGCGCCGGAGCATGCTGGAGGTTTGCAGCAAGTGGGAAAACGATATTACCATCTACCCGGGACACGGTGATCCTGCAAACATGAAAACGGTGAGAAGGATAAACAGAGAGTTTCTTGATATTGTAAACGATAATTGATTTGGAGAAAGCATATGGCAATAAAACTTATAGCACTTGACCTTGATGGAACGACCCTTGACAAGAACGGGAAGCTTACGCCGGGAAACAGGAGAGCACTCCAGGCTGCGGCAGACAGGGGAGTAAAAATAGTAATAGCAACGGGGAGACCCTTCTGTGCTCTTCCTGAAGAGATAACCGGCTTTGATCCGGTAAGATACGTCCTCACTTCAAACGGTGCCAGGATATTTGATCTCCGGGAGAAAAAATCAATATACGATAACTGTCTGAAGCCCCATTCCGTTGAAGCGGCTGTAAGGCTCCTTGAGCCCATGAAGTACGTTCTGGAGACATTCGTGGACGGAAGAGCCTATATAGAAGGCTGGTACTACAGGCAGGTTGAACGAACCAGGGAGAGCTTCAGAACTGTTGACTACATTCTGAAGACCCGTCATCCTCAGGACGACTTCTATCAGTTCATGCTGGATAACAAAACGGGAATTGAAAATATCAATGTG
>JALFKB010000091.1 GCA_022775805.1 Clostridiales bacterium | reverse complement strand
TCCCTGCTAAAAGGCAGGTCCCCTGAGGCTGCACCCAGCAGCACCACGTTAACCGCCTTGCTTGAGCCTGCCTCCTCGGCGATGGCCAGAGCGTCCAGTTCCACCAGCTTGCCTGCTGCGGCTGCGATAATCTCGTCGGCTCTCTCAGGATATTCCGCCTGTCCCAGGGTAACCGGCATCGGCATGATGTTCTGGCGGTTCACGTACATTGCGCCACCCTCTGCCAGATACGGCAGCCATCTGTATGCCTCCAGTCTCTCAAAGGCGATAATAATATCCGCCTCTCCCTTCTCGATTATCGGTGAGCAGACCTTGCTGTCGCTTATTTTAACGTGGGTTACCACGTCGCCGCCTCTCTGGCTCATTCCGTGAACCTCCGAAAGCTTCACGTCGTAGCCCTTGGCCAGGGCCAGATTTCCCAGCAGTACGCTTGCCAGCAGAGTTCCCTGTCCGCCGACTCCCACAATTAGAATGTTCTTTTTCATCTATCTGCCCTCCTTTAATGATTTGATTGCATCAAACGGGCATACCCGGGTGCATAATCCGCAGCCCACGCAGCTTGTTGTTACTATATAAGGTCTGCCGTCCTTCATCTCGATTGCCGGACAGCCCACCTTCATGCACTGTCTGCAGTTTTTGCAGTTGTCTGTGATAACGTTAGGCGTACCCTCCTGCTTCGTAATCATGACGCACGGACGCCTTGTGATGATAACCGACAGCTCGTCTCTGTCCGTCTCTCTCTTGATAACCGCTTCAAGGTCCTTAACCTCGAATGGGTCGATAACTGTCACGTTCTTCACTCCCAGAGCCTTAACCAGTTCCTCGAAGTTCACTGCCGGAGCCATCTCTCCCTTAGCGTTCTTGCCTGAGCCCGGATTCTGCTGGTGTCCCGTCATTCCCGTGATTCTGTTGTCCAGTATGATTACCGTTCCCTTGGCCTCGTTGTAAACCATGTTCAGAAGGCCGGTAATGCCTGAATGGAGGAATGTGGAGTCCCCCAGAACTGCCACCAGGTTCTTGCTGTCTCCCGTTGCCTTCTCAAATCCGTGCTCCATGCCTATGGAACCGCCCATGCAAAGGCAGGTATCTATGGCGTTTGTCGGCGCCAGTGCCGCCAGGGTGTAGCATCCAATGTCTCCCATGACTGTTGTCTTCAGCTTGCTGAGAACATAGAACAGTCCCTTGTGGGGACAGCCTGCGCAGAGGAGCGGCGGTCTGCCCGGTGCAGGGGCCACCTCTTCCTTAAGCGCTGTTTCAGGAATCGGTTTTCCCATGGCCTTTCTTATCATGTTCACGCTGTATTCTCCCTGGATGGTGAACAGCTCCTTGCCTCCGTGAACTGCGATTCCCGCAGCCCTTATCTGCTCCTCGAAGAACGGATTTCCTTCTTCGATTACATACAGCTTCTTTACCTTTGATGCGAAATCCGCAATGTCCTTCAGAGGCATAGGATTGATCAGTCCCATTTTGAAAACGCTTGCCTCAGGCAGTGCTTCCTTCACATACTGGTAGCATATTCCGCTTGTTACGATTCCTATTTCAGGATCGTTCATTTCAACCCGGTTAAGCGGCTGTCCTCCTGCCATGAGCTGTGAAGCGTCCTCTGCGATCTTGTTTAGGCGCTTCTCCTGCTCCACATGGAGTCTTCTGGCCATTGCCGGCATTGATACGTATTTCTGGAAGTTCTTCTCGTAGGGGATTACTTCCCTCTCTATTCTGTCCTCCTCCTCTACTATTCCTCTGGAGTGGGATATTCTGGTATTTGACTTCATGAGAATGAGAGTGTCGTACTTCTCGCTCATGTCATAGGCCAGCTTCATGAAGTCCTTGCACTCCTGAGGGTCTGCAGGCTCCAATACAGGTACTCCCGCAGCTCTGCCGTGATATCTTGAATCCTGTTCGTTCTGGCTTGAGTGGCAGCCGTTGTCGTCTGCAACCAGAACAACAAAGCCTCCGTTTACTCCGTTGTATGCTGCTGTGAAAAACGGGTCAGCAGCAACGTTCAGTCCTACGTGCTTCATGCAGCTGAGGGCTCTGGCTCCTCCAACGGAAGCTCCGAAGGCCACCTCAACTCCAACCTTCTCGTTAGGTGCCCATTCCACATGTATTTCATCTCCGCACTTTGACAGGGTTTCCGTTACCTCTGTGCTGGGTGTTCCGGGATATGAGCTTGCCACTCTGACACCTGCCTCCCAGGCGCCCCGTGCGAAAGCTTCATTTCCAAGCATTATTTTCCTGGCCATTTGTTTCTCCTTCCATCTGTGTGTATGTATTTTCACGCTTATGTGTTTAGTCCCCTCTCTTATTCTATGCGGGGCGTATTTCCACTATTTCTTCTTTCTCTATTGCCTCTCTGATAAGGCCTTCGCAGTCCAGCTTCGACTCGCTTGCCAGTATCCGCTCAAGCTTCGGCTTCGTTGCCGGATGCTTCGGCAGGAATACCGTGCAGCAGTCCTCATAGGGCTCGATGGATTTGTCATAGGTTCCTATTTCCCTGGCAAGATCCATTATGTCTGTCTTGTCAAGTCCTATGAGAGGTCTCATCACCGGCATCTTCACCGATGCGTCTGTTACAACCAGTGCCTCTGCCGTCTGGCTTGCAACCTGCCCCAGGTTTTCCCCTGTAATCAGCATGTTGCATCCGTTTCCTGCAGCCAGCTCCTCTGCTATTCGCATCATGAATCTTCTCACCAGTATGGTCGTCTCCTCCTCGGGACAGTTCTGCACGATCTGCTCCTGTATCGGCAGCAGGTTTATTACGTGCATTCTGAATCTGCCGCAGTAGGTTGCCACAAGGGCTGCCAGCTCCTCCACCTTCTCCCTGGCTCTCTGGCTTGTGTAAGGGAATGAATGGAAGTGTACCGCTTCGATCATCATTCCTCTCTTGGCCATCATCCAGGTTGCCACCGGAGAGTCTATTCCTCCGGAAAGAAGGCTCATTCCCTTGCCGTTTGTTCCAAGAGGCAGTCCTCCGAAGCCCGGTATCTTGTCCTGGTACACGTAGGATTTATCGTGTCTCACATCCACAAATAGCTTCACGTCGGGATTGTGCACATCCACCTTCAGGACTTTGCATCCCTTTAGTACCGCTGCTCCTATCTGTCTGCTTATGTCAGGAGACTTCACCGGGAAGTTCTTGTCCGCCCGCTTGGCGTTCACCTTGAAGGTCTTGACTCCCCTCTCTTCGATGGCCTCCATCATGTATTCCACCGCCGTTTGGCCTATGTCCTCCATGGTGCTTTCGCATTCCATGGCGGGGCTTATGGATGCCACTCCGAAGACCTTGCCTATCTCCTTAAGGATTGCCTGCTTCCCCTCCGTTCCCGGATTGAGCTCTTTGTCCGCCCGGACAAAGATAAGTCCCTCGTGTCTGTAGGCCTTCACTCCGTCGAATTTCTTGAGAAGCTTTTTGATGCGGTCAAGAAGCATTCTCTCGAAGTATGGCTTGTTCATGCCCTTCAGTGCCACCTCACCGCATCGCACTATGAAAATGTGTTCTCTATTGTTTATTGTGTTGTTTGGATTGTCTGTCATTATCTGAAACTCCGTTACCTGAAACTTCCCAGCCGGCGGAATCTGTTTACCGCCGCTGTTACCTTTTCTATTACTGTATCCGCTTCATCCTCTGTGTTGAATCTTCCCAGACTGAATCTTATTGTCCCTTCGATTTCCCTGTCCTTAAGGCCCATTGCCTTCAGCACGTGGCTCTGACCCTTCTTGTTGGAGGAGCATGCCGAACCTGTGGAAACGTATATTCCCTCCTGCTCCAGGGTATGCAAAAGCACTTCGCCTCTTGTTCCTCCGAAGCTTATGCTGAGTACCGACGGGCAGCAGCTGCCGGGCTCGCTTCCCGCTTCCCTGATGCTGTTCACCGTGATGTCCTTGAGGTTTGCTTCCAGACCTGCAAGTATTTTCTCCCTGATGGCTGCCATTCTTTCGGCTTCTTTCTTCATGTCCGCCGCTGCCATTTCAGCTGCCATTCCCAGGCCTGCGATGGCGGGAACGTTCTCTGTTCCTGATCTTCTTCCCTGCTCCTGGCCGCCTCCGACTATGAAGGGCGGAATGCTGATGTTTCTGCCTCCCGGGGTTTTGCCCTTTCTCATTATAAGTGCTCCGGAGCCCTTGGGGCCGTGTATCTTGTGGCCGCTCAGGGATATGAGGTCCGCCTCCCGTGGCATCAGCATCTTGCCGAAGCTCTGAACCGCGTCGCAGTGAAGCAGTCCAGGGGCGCCCTTTCTCTTCATGATTTCTCTTGTTTCGGCTATGGGCATTACTGTTCCTGTTTCGTTGTTCACCTGCATCATGGTTACCAGAATGGTCTCGCTGTTTATGGCCTTCTCCAGCTGTTCCATGTCAGGTCTGCAGTTTCTGTCCACTCCTACGTAAACCAC
>JALFKB010000044.1 GCA_022775805.1 Clostridiales bacterium | reverse complement strand
CGCCGCTGAACACTATTATTGTCTTGCCCTGTTTTTCGGAGGCTGCTTCCTCTACCTTTGCAGGTGCGCCTTCCTCGCTTCCCTTCCTGACATACACAATATTCTCCTTGCCCTGTCGTTCCTGTCCCACAAGGGTGTTTCCCGTTCTGCTGCACCACGCTCCTATATCAGCCGCAAAGCCCATGTCTGTTGCAGACACCTTAAGAACCTGATTGTCCTCCATCTCCGCTAGAGCTTCGTTCACCTTCATTATCGGGCCGGGACACTGGAGCCCGCAGCAGTTCAGTACTTTCATTTCCTTTGTTTCTTTAATCTCGTTCATTGCTTCAGCCTCGTTTGATGATGCAGCCCCAGGGGCAACTTCCGCCTGGGCCGCTCCTGCCCTGTCCATATCGTAATGCATTGATTTGTAGAATCTGGTTCCTCCCGAGAGCACTGTCACGTCTCTGAATCCGTTCTGCATGAGAATTCTGGCGCCGTTGTAGGAACGTACGCCTATGGCGCAGTATACAACTACAGGTTTCTCCCGATTCAGTTCTCCCAGCCTGTCTCTCAGCTGTCCCAGAGGAATATTTACCGCCCCGGGTATTGAGAATACGCGGTTCTCGATTTCTTCCGTTACATCAAGGATTGTGATGCTTTCAGGATTCCGTGAGATTATTTCATCCAGCTCCCGGCACTCTGTGAATTTCACCAGTCCCTCCAGAAGGTTTTCGGCCACAAAGCCCAGCATGTTTACAGGATCCTTAGCCGCTGAATATGGAGGTGCGTATGCCAGCTCCAGCTCTGTCAGATCGTATACGCTGCCGCCGTTTCTCACTGCTGCTGACAGGGTGTCTATCCGCTTATCCACCCCATCCTGTCCCACAATCTGGGCGCCGTATATTTTACCGTCAGGTCCAAAGGCCATCTTCAGAGTCATGTTGGTTGCCCCCGGATAATATCCTGCATGGGAGTTCTGATTTATTAGAACAGTATGATAGTCCCTGTCTTTTTTCATTCCTTTGGCAATCAGCTGCTTTTCATTCAGCCCCGTGGCTGCAACTGTATAATCAAAGATCTTGGCAACGGAGGTGCCCATTGTGCCTTTGTAATGCTTGTCTCGGCCGCAGATAATGTCCGCCACCATCCTGCCCTGTCTGTTGGCAGGCCCTGCCAGAGGAATCATGGTTCTCTCCCCTGTAATGAACTGCTCCGTTTCTATCACATCGCCTATGGCGTAAACATCCTCTATGTTTGTGCGGAAATTATTGTCTACGATTATTCCGCCTCTGCTGTTTATCTCTATTCCTGCTGCCTTTGCAAAAGCGCTGTTAGGCTTTATTCCTGCCGACATTATTACAAGATCCGCAGTAAGAGCCTCCCCGTTGTCTAGAATTATTTCATATGCTTCCGATTCTTTGACGCTGAATTTCGCAACTCCTCTGCCCAGGTGAAGGCCGATGCCGTTCATGTGCATGTTTTCGTGAATGAGCTGTGCCATTTCCGGATCCACAGGACCCATAACCTGATTCTGCATTTCTATTACATCAACCTGAAGTCCCAGCTCCTTAAGGTTCTCAGCCACCTCCAAACCGATGAATCCGCCACCCACAACTGCTGCCTTTGCGGCGCCGTTTGCCCGGATATATTCCTTGATTTCATCCATCTGGGGAACGGTCCAGAGGGTGAAAATGTTCGATGCGCCGATTCCTTCAATGGGAGGCTTCACCGGAGACGAGCCTGTGGAAATTATCAGCTTATCATAGCTTTCCCTGTACTCTCTGCCGGTTTCAAGTTCCAGCGCTGTTACTGTCTTGCTGCCGGTGTCTATTCCCGTTATTTCTGTTTTGATTCGAACCTCCACATTGTACTTCTTCTTCATGCCCTCAGGGGTTTGAAGAAGAAGGGCTTCTCTGCTTTCAATTACGTTGCCTATATGATACGGAAGCCCGCAGTTGGCATATGAAATGTACTGTCCCCTGTCGAACATTACTATTTCCATATTTTCATCAAGCCGTCTCAGTCTTGCTGCAGCAGTGGCCCCTCCTGCAACTCCTCCTATTATTACTGTTTTCATATGACATCCTCCTGATCTGTTGTGTCTTTATAATAATTGAATAGGACCCCCGTTTCTGTAACCAGGTCACTTTCCGGGTGTTTTTCTGCATTTCTTTTTTTCGGCTCAGGCAACGAAAAAAACGGGCTGCAATCTACTTTCAGTAAATCACAGCCCGTTATCTGTCAACCTGCAACACCCTCATTTCATACACCTCACTTTCTGTGCCTGCGCATCGGTCCACTGCATCCGGACCTCTCTCATTTCCCTTCTTCCGGCTCACCATCACTTCTCTCCGGGTCTCCGTTTCCGGCTTTCCCGGCTTCTGCCGGACAGCTTCAGTACTTCATGTCGCGCCTTGGCTATTGCGGTTTTGTATTATGTTCAGGTAGGCTTGATCATCCCTGCCATTCCGGCGACCCTCGCCGCCCTGACGGCTTTAACGGAATTTCTTTCCTCCTGTTGTCTGAATAATAACCCATTACCGGAGTAAAGTCCATAGGTTCAGGCTTTGTTTATTGTTGTTTTTATGTACGGCCAATACATAAAAATACAATACATCCTGCAGGCAGTGAAGCTGCCGGCAATCATAATGACAGCTCCACTGCTTTTGCATTTTCTGAAGCTTAGTATTCGATATACCCCAGTGTTATTTCATAGGAATCGTAGCTTACATCAAATGCCCAGAAAGTCAGCTTCGTCTTGTCCCCCGGTTCCCAGTCTTCGATGTAGGAAACGTCTGATTCCGTATTTACGCCATCGGCATCATAATACTTTATCTTGAATTCAGCGTCCCTAATAGTGGTTTCAGATGTGTTCTCCAGAACTATTACAATGTCATCGCCTTCCCTTGTGGCCTCATTTGATTCCAGCTGCTTCTCTATGGACTCTTCAATTGCGGATCTCTCATTGGCCTTCTTGCCTGTCTTGGCCATATCTTTCATTGTGTCTTCATACTTGCTGCTGACAGGTATGCCGTACTCCTTGTTTATGTCTACTATAAGACCGCACCTTTCAAGATATGCCTCCTCCCACATTTCGTCGCATTTGACATAGTCCGCATCGTAGTACTCAAGCGCCTCCTTCTGCTTGTTCAGTGCGTTGATGTAAGAAATCGCATACTCCTGAAGCTTTGTGTCCTTGAACTTTTCGTCCTTATAGGCACCGATTTCATCAAGCTCCAGCTGAACGCATTTCTCGTTCTTTTCTTCTTCGGCCATGCCGCTGTTTTCGTTTTCGGACAGATCCCAGCGTGCCTCCAGGCCCTTCGCCATATCCTTCAGAAAGTCTTCGTCACAGTATTTTGTCTCTTCATTGCCCCCGCAGCCGGTAACAGCTAATCCCATAGCAAAAACCAGCACGGCTGTCATCAAAACGCTGATTAATTTCTTCATGTGCAATCTTCCTCCCTTACTAATCCTTACATGATGGTGTTTCGCCTTTTTTGAATATACATCCTGCAGCTGCAACGAGGTCAATACCTCCCCGCGAAAAAAACAAATCCTGTTATGAGAAGTTGTTCCATGCGTTGGCTGCGGGTATTGACCTCGTAGTAACGACGCGATGTATAGTCAGACAGGAGGATGAGAATGTCGTACAAAACCATCAAAAATGTAACTGAATTAACGGGTATCACAGAGGGCGCGCTCAGGTATTATGACGAAAAGGATGTTATCCGACCCACCATCAAAAAAGCCACCGGAAGACGGGAATGGCTCTATGACGACGCAGCCATAAAAAAACTGTGTCTTATTAAATTGCTTACATTTATCGGTGTTCCGGTAAAGAATGCAGGGCTTATGCTGAAAAACGAAATTGATTCCCCGGAGCCGATTCTCAACACCCGGATTGAATCCATAAAGGCGGAAATGAGTCTCAGCGAATACAAAATCAGCCTGGCACAGAAGCTTCTTGAAGGTCTGCAGCAGGCTGACAGGATAGATACCGACTGGCTTCTCAGAGAAATACAGCACATCAGGCTTCTTGAGGAGGATTCGGACGAATCCCGATAGTAAATTCTACCTAAACTCCCCCTCTACGCTGCCCTTTAATGACAATCTCTGCCTTTGCAGTGCAAAGGCAGAGGGTTCTTCTACGGGATTATACCTAAACGTTCTTCATGCGAATGTGAATAGTGTAATAAGTCTCGCCTGGTAGTAATGTCCGTATAATGGTGTAAATTCAAAAAATAAAAAATTTGAGCCATGCTCATCCTGTATAATGTAATCACCACAACA
>JALFKB010000008.1 GCA_022775805.1 Clostridiales bacterium | reverse complement strand
ATAGGGGTGTTCAAGCATGTGAGAAACAGGCTGCCATGGCTTCTGTTCATGACAGTGATGCTGATGATAACAGGAACGCTGATATCACAGTTCGAGGAAGTGCTGTCCCAGGTTATCATTCTGGTGGCGTATCTTCCGCTGCTGATGGGAACCGGGGGAAATACAGGAACACAGGCGGCAACTCTGATTATTCGAGGCCTTTCTGTTGACGAGCTTGATTTGAAAGATGTAGGGAAGGTTCTCTGGAAGGAACTGAGGGTTAGCGTCATTCTGGGTGTGATACTCAGCGGATTCAACCTTCTGAAGATAGTGTTTGTGGACGGACAGACAGTACTGATAGGACTTACGGTGGCGGCTTCAATGATACTTGTTATCATATTTGCCAAGCTCCTTGGGGGGATGCTGCCGATGCTTGCCGAAAAGCTGGGGGTTGACCCTGCGCTTATGGCAACTCCCATGATTTCATCTCTGACAGATATGGTATCCTCCTGCATATATCTCCTGACAGCATCGATTCTTCTTGGCATCGCACTTTAATATATGAACTATAGAGTATGGACAGCATGATTACAATTTCAACTGAATATGTCAGAGACCGGATAACACCCAGGCCCATAGACATGCACAAGGGACAGGCAGGCAGAGTCCTTGTTGTTGCCGGTTCCCCGGGGATGGCAGGTGCTGCTGTTCTGGCCCTTAGAGGGGCGCTTTATTCCGGAGCCGGTCTTGTGAAGGCTCTGGTTCCCCGTGAGCTTTTTAACATAATACAGATATCTGTACCGGAGGCCATGTGCGTGGATAGAGATGAATTCTGCAAAGGCAGCATGGAACACAAGAGGAGTTTCCTTAAGGAATTCGACGGTGCGGCAATAGGTCCGGGAATGGGAGTAAATGAAGAAAATCTTGAAATAATGAAAGTGATTCTGGAAACTTGCACCTGTCCGGTGGTAATAGATGCTGACGGCCTGAACTGCATAAGCAGCTTCGGTCTGCCGGGTGTGCACAAGGGGCCTACAATCTTAACACCCCATCCGGGAGAAGCTGACAGATTGCTGAGATCGCTGGGACTTGGGGATGTCAGGAGCCTGGGCAGAGAGAGGGCAGCGGAGGTTCTGGCGGAAAGCTCCGGCGGGGTTGTTCTTCTCAAGGGGGCTGAGACAGTTATCTGCGACGGACACGATAATTGCAGAATGTATGTGAACCCAACAGGTAATCCCGGCATGGCAACAGGGGGAAGCGGCGATGTACTGACAGGAATTATAGTATCTCTTGCTGCTCAGAAGAATCTGGGACTTGCGCCTGTCGAGGCTGCATGCACAGGTGCCTTTATCCACGGGCTTGCAGGGGATATTGCAGCCGAAAACGTGGGTGAGTACGGAATGACTTCGGCGGATATAGCCGACGGCATTTCCGTGGCACTGAAGGAACTGGTTGGCATATAGCGTTATTATCTAAACAATATTTAATATGAAGAAGGAGTGAGTTTTTGCATCATGATGTTGTGAAAGCTCACTTTTTATTGTATACTACATATTGAGTTTGTATGTTAAAAATCAAGTATTTTGAGCAATATTTGGAGGCATGGAGAATAAATGGAACAGAAGATTTCAACACTCAAGAAAAAGGCTGCAGATGTGAGAATAGACATTATTAATGCAGTCCACAATGCAGGTTCGGGTCATCCCGGCGGATCCCTTTCTGCTGCTGATATAGCAACAGTGCTTTACTTTGACGAGATGAATGTGGATCCGTCAAATCCTGAAATGAAGGGTAGGGACAAGTGCGTTTTCTCAAAGGGTCATGCAGGCCCTGCGCAGCTTGCGGCAATGGCTGAGAGAGGCTATTTCCCGGTTGAAGATTTCACGGGAACTCTGAGAAAACTGGGAAGTGTTTTTCAGGGTCATCCAAGCATCAAAATTCCGGGTATAGAAATGTCCACAGGCTCCCTGGGACAGGGCTTCAGTGTTGCTGTGGGTATGGCCATGGCAAACAGGATGGATTCAGACCCGGGAAGAATATATGCAGTGCTGGGTGATGGAGAACTTCAGGAGGGCCTTATCTGGGAAGCAGCAATGGCCGCATCTCACTACAAGCTTGACAATATGGTGGCAATCATTGACCATAACGGACTTCAGATTGACGGCAGGAATGATGATGTTATGACTGTTAATCCGGTTGGTGCCAAGTTTGAGAGCTTCGGCTGGAATGTGATATCCGCTGAGGGCAACAGTGTAGAAAGCCTTTGCAGTGCCTTTAAGAAGGCGAGAGAGTGCAAAGGCAGACCCTCAGCGATAGTTGCCGAAACGGTAAAGGGCAAGGGGGTTTCATTTATGGAGAACCAGGCCGGATGGCACGGCAAGGCTCCAAATGATGAGCAGACACAGCAGGCAATAGCAGAAATAGAAGCAGCAAAGGCTGCCGTTAAATAAGGAGGCATAACCGTGGGAGATAAAATCGCAACTAGACAGGCTTATGGTGAAGCACTTGTAGAACTGGGAAAGACTAACGAGAACCTTGTTGTCATGGATGCGGACCTTTCAGGGTCAACCAAGACAGCGATGTTTGCCAAGGAATTCCCTGAGAGATTCTTTAACATGGGTATTGCCGAGCAGAACCTTTACGGTGCGGCAACAGGTCTTGCCATGAGCGGCAAGGTTGTATGTGCCAGCACCTTCGCAATGTTCGCCGCCGGAAGAGCCTTTGAAATAATCAGAAATTCCATCGGCTACACAGGAGCGAATGTAAAAATATGCGCCTCTCATGCAGGCATTACCGTAGGTGAGGACGGCGCAAGTCACCAGACCTTTGAGGACATAGCTCTGATGAGGACAATTCCGGGAATGACTGTTGTCAATCCTTCAGATGCAGTGGCAACAAAGAAATTGCTGAAACAGATTGTGGAAATGAAGGGACCGTGCTATTTCAGAGTGGGCAGAGCAGCCGTCCCTGTTTTCTACGGAGAGGACGATGAAATAATTCTGGGCAAAGGCAATTTGATTCGTGAAGGAAATGATGTATCAATTATTGCTACGGGTATAATGGTAAACGAAGCCTATGAGGCTGCAAAGGCCCTGGAGCAGGAGGGCATTTCTGCCAGAGTGATAGATATTCATACCATAAAGCCCCTGGATGAGGAGATTATCATCAAGGCGGCAAAGGAAACAGGCGCTATAGTAACTGCTGAAGAGCACAGCATTATCGGCGGACTGGGAGATGCGGTTGCTCAGGTTGTGGTTAAGAAGGCACCTTGCAGAATGGCAATGGTAGGCCAGCTTGATACCTTCGGTGAATCCGGAAAGCCTGATGAACTTAGGAAGAAATATCATATGACTGCGGAGGACATTGTAAACGCAGTGAAGGAGATTAAATGATTGTATTTGAGAATGTGACAAAGCGATATAAGTCCAATATAGGTCTTGATGACGTTTCTGTCAGAATCAATGAAGGGGATTTCGTATTTCTTGTAGGTCCCAGCGGAGCCGGCAAGTCAACTTTCATCAAGCTGATTCTTAAGGAGCTTGATGCGGATTCCGGTAAAATAGTAGTGAAGAATCAGGAGGTTACAGGGCTTTCAGCCAGGAATGTGCCTAAGCTGAGGCGCAATGTGGGCATAGTCTTTCAGGAGTTCAGACTTCTTCCCAAGAAGACTGTCTTCGAGAATGTTGCCTTTGCAATGGAAATAGTCCACAAGCCTAAGAAGCTCATAAAGAAGCATGTGCCTCAGGTTCTTACCATGATGGGAATTGCAGATAAGGCGGACAAGTATCCGGATGAGCTGTCGGCAGGGGAACAGCAGAGGGTTGCAATTGCCAGAGCCATAGTAAACAGGCCTAAGATTCTCATTGCCGATGAGCCTACGGGAAACCTGGACCCGGATACTGCATGGGAAATCATGCAGCTTCTCAATCAGATAAATCAGAGGGGGACGACGATACTCATGGTTACCCATGCTAAGGATATCGTTGACAAGATGGGAAAGCGCGTAATCGCAATCGAAAAGGGCCGGATTGTTCGTGACGAGTTCGGTGCCTACGGATATAAAGAGGCCCTGGCAAACGCCGAGGTTACATTTGACACGGCGCGGATGGATAACCGGGGAACCTTCAAAGCAAGATTCAGGAGAGGAGGTAAAAAATAGCCATGAAAGCTTTTGCCTATACTCTCAAACAGTCATTTTTGCAGTTCGGCAGAAATCTGAACATGTCAATCATTTCGATTTTTGTAATTACCTGCATGATGCTGATTTTAAGTCTCTTTTTCATTCTGCTGATTAATGTTAACACAGCAGCGGAGACAATAAAGGGAGACTACGATTCCATTGAAATATTCCTTCTCGAGGACACATCGAAGGAGGATGCTGAGGCCATGGCTGCAGACATGAAGAAGCAGGAGGGAGTTTCCGATGCTTACTACAAGACTAAGGAGCAGGCAATGGCGGAATTCAGAGACAGATGGGGAGAAAACGGATATCTCCTTGACAGCCTCAAGGACAACCCTCTGCCGAATTCCGTTGTCATAATGATAAGCGACCTGGAGAAGGCGGATGCCCTGGCAGCCCATGCGGCGGAATATGAAGGCATTGAAGATGTCAAGTACTACAAGAGTACAGTTGAGAAGCTGCTGGATGCAACAAAATTCATACAGATCACCGCAATTGTGATAATGGTTTTCCTCATTATCATATCAATAATTGTGGTATCCAACACCATCAAGCTGACTGTGTTCAACAGAGCAGAGGAAATCTCAATAATGAAGTATGTTGGCGCCACAAACTGGTTCATTCGGGGGCCATTCCTGATTGAGGGAATTATCATTGGAATTATTTCCGCCGGGATTTCACTGGGAATAACATATCTTGCATATGACAGGCTGGTGGAGTTTATCGGTGATCAGGTTTACAGGATTCTTTCGATGCCTATGGTTCCGGTGGGATTCATGGTTTACAATTTTGCATTCATATTCCTGGCTCTGGGAATCAGTATCGGATCCTGCGGAAGCATCATCTCCATGAGAAGATTTCTTGACGCATAAAATTGATATCAGAAGGGATAATATATGGGAAAGAAACGACGACTGGCAATAATAATAGCTCTGACATTAAGCGTTTCCATGTGTTTTAATACCGGAAGCGTATGGGCCAAGAAGTCCCTTACGGAACTCCAGAAGGAGCTTCAGAAGACCCAGGAGGAATTGGATAAGGGCTTAAAAAAAGAGAACCAGCTTGCAGACAAGGTTGTGGATCTCGAAAAGCAGGTATATGAACTGAATGGTGAAATTGAGGTATCCGAGGTTAAGCTGCAGAAGCTCGAGAAGGAACTGAAGAAGGCCCAGGAGAAGGTTGACCTGCAGAACGAGGAGCTTGGCGGCAGGCTCAGGAACATGTACAAGAACGGCAATGTGGGATTTGTGGATGTGCTGATGAATTCCGGTAGCTTTTCCGAGTTCCTGACGAATCTTGATCTTGTTCAGAAAATCTACGCAAGCGACAAGGATGTTCTTGAGGAGCTCCAGGAAGCCCATGACGAAGTAGAGCAGAAAAAAGAAAAGGTTGAAAAGCTTACAAATGAGTTGAAGTCAGCCAAGGAAACTGCTTCTGCAGAGATGGCAGAGCTTGAAAAACAGAAAAAGGAAATAGCAGCTGACAATAAGAAGACCGCTGCAATGATGGATGAACTCGAAAACGAAGTGGCGGCAGTTGAGGCCCAGCTGGCATCACAGTCAGGCAGCGGACAGATCAGCAACAGCAGCTCGTCCTCATATGAAGGAGGAGTGTTTGCATGGCCGGTTCCGTCTTCCACTTACATTTCATCAGAGTACGGCTGGAGGATCTGTCCTTTCCATGGAAAGGAATTTCACGGAGGACTGGACATTGCGGCCAGCTCAGGAAGTGCTATCATTGCATCCGCCGACGGAACTGTTATTTCATCGGGATGGAACGGAGGCTTTGGTTATTCCGTGCAGATTGACCACGGCGGCGGCATGGTAACAATGTACAACCACTGTTCGGCGCTGCTGGTTTCCGTAGGTCAGCATGTTACAAGGGGACAGACAATAGCCCGGATAGGCTCAACGGGATCATCCACGGGACCTCATCTTGATTACAGAGTATTCAAGAACGGCTCCACGGTGAATCCTCACAGCTACCTTTAACATAGTATGCGAAAATGAGAAACAGCGAAGAGATAATACGAGAAATACTTAATAAGAGAGGGCTTGTTGAAGAGGCGGATATTAGTGAATATCTTTCACCAAGACCTCAGAAAACATATGATCCATTCCTGCTGGATGACATGAAGGCGGGAGTGGATTTAATGCTATCAGAAATCGAAAAGGGCAGCCGCATATGCATCTACGGAGACTATGATGCCGACGGAGTTACTGCCACTACGGTAATGAGCAGGGGAATCAGCGAGCTTACCGATAATTGGTTTTATTACATTCCTTCCCGATTTGAGGAGGGTTACGGACTTAACAGAGGAGCAATTGACAAAATCAGAGCCCGGGGAGCCGATCTAATAATTACCGTAGACTGCGGGTGCGTTTCGTATAAGGAAGTGGAATACGCCAAGGCGGCAGGGCTTAAGGTCATTGTAACGGACCATCACACAATAGAGGATACCATAGCAGACTGCATAGTCATAGATCCCAAGAAACCCGAAAAGTTCCTGAAGGACAGCAGCAGGAAGTATCCTTTCTCCGACCTGGCAGGCTGCGGCGTTGCCTTTAAGTTTGTTCAGGCATTGCAAAGGCAGGCGGGACTGCCAAGGAACATGCTGAATGACTGCCTTGACATGGTTGCAATCGGTACCGTTGGAGACATTGTATCCCTCCGGGACGAGAACAGAACTCTGGTGAAATACGGCGTGGAAATAGCAAACAGCGGCCGGCGCAAATCCCTGAGCAAGCTGACAAAGGCCATCTCCATTGATGAGATAAATTCGGAAAGCATTGCCTTCGGGATAGTTCCCCACATCAATGCAACGGGCAGAATGGCTTCCGCTTCGGAGGCTGTTGAACTGTTTATTACCGGAAGTGACCGTGTAATGGATGATAAAGTGGCTAAGCTGATCATCTGCAATCGTGAAAGGAAACGAATACAGGAGGAGGCATACGAAAACTGCCTTGACCTGGTATCAGGAGAAGAAAATTTCATAGTGCTGCGGGTTTCCGATATGCATGAGGGCATTGCCGGAATTGTTGCGGGAAAGCTTAAGGACAGGTTCAACAGATCTGTAATAATAGTAACACCCACCGGAGATGGCTATCTCAAGGGAACCGGAAGAAGCATTCCAGCCATTGACATTTATGACATCCTCAATTGCCACAGCAGTCTGTTTGAGCGTTTCGGAGGTCACAGAAGCGCCTGCGGTTTCCTAATGAAAGAGGAGAACTATAATGCCCTTGTTGAGGGAATAGACAGCTGCATGGACAGGCTTATTGAGGAGAAGGATGACATATTTGAATGTATCCGGGAAGCAGATACGACACTGACCCCGGGTGAGGCCACCTGCAGGCTTGCCAGAGAGCTTCAGGCCCTGGCACCATTTGGAGAGGGGAACCCTAATCCTCGCTTCATAATGAAAAATGTAATCATAAGCGGACTGTCTTTCATGGGTGATAAGGACATCCACGCCAGATTTTTCGCCTGTGAAAGAGAAAATATAAGAAAGCAGCAGGTTAGCTGTGTACTGTTCAGAAATGCCCGTGAAAACCGTGAAGCACTGGAATCGGGCAAGCCGTTAACACTGTATGGAAGTCTCAACCATCAGATATGGCGCGGGCAGGAGCGAGTTCAGTTTATTGTTGAGGAGATACTCTAATGAATATAAGCAAACCCAAATTTATTATTACCCTTGCAGCCGCCTTTGTACTGGGAATCGCCCTATCCGGAATAGGCTTCTATGCTCTGGGAAGCACAGGAGCCTCATCACCTGCGGATAGCGACAAACTTTCTGAAATTCAGAAATACATTGATTCCTATTACCTTGAGGAGTACGACAGGGATGAGCTTGCAGAGGGCATGTACAAGGGATACGTTCAGGGACTTGGAGATCCATACTCTGTTTATATGGATTCTGAGGAATACGATTCCTGGAAGGCAACAGCGACGGGTGACTATTCCGGTATAGGCATCACATTCTCAGAGGACGACAGGGGAAGGTATGTTGTTTTAAGCGTTTCCCCGGACTCACCGGCGGAGAAGGCGGGAATTAAGGAGGGAGACTTCATTCTTACCGTAGACGGCAAGGAATACGAGGTCTCTGATGTGATGGCTGCGGCAATCAGAGGCAAGGAAGGTACCCGGGTTACCATAGAAGTAGCCAGGGACGGTGAAAAGAAAACCTTCAGGATTACGCGAGAAAAGATTACCACAAAGAGCGTCGAAGGCAGGATGCTTGACAGGGATACCGGATACATCAGCATAAGCTCATTTGTAAACAGCACCGGAGAGGATTTCGGGAAGGCACTGGATAAAATAGAAGAAAGCGGTGCGGAATTTCTGATTCTTGATCTCAGGGATAACGGAGGCGGTCTTGTGGATCAGTGTGTCGAAGTTGCTGACAGATTCCTGGATAAGGGTGTCGTCTGCTATGTACAGGACAAGGATGGAAATTCAGAATCATACGATGCTGAGGATGGCAGGACAAAGCTCAAGACTGTTGTTCTTGTAAATGAAAACAGCGCCAGTGCCTCGGAGATTCTTGCTGCGGCACTTCAGGATAACGGTTATCAGGTGGTGGGTAACAATACCTTCGGCAAGGGTGTAATTCAGACCACTCTTGAGATGTCCGATGGATCTGCACTGAAACTCACTATTATGGAATATCTGTCGCCGGATAAGCATAAGGTGAACAAGGTGGGAGTAAAGCCGGATGTTTCTGTTGAGGATAAGGAGAGCACGGAAGCAGATGAGCAGCTGGAAAAGGCAAAAACCCTGCTGAACTAGGATAATTGCACAAAAACGGTATTAGGAATTGGCCTTTGTTGACTTTACAGCGATAAAGTGCTATACTTTCACATGGTAAAGAAAGGAGATACCGAAATGGCATATGATTCGAAATTCAAGAAAGACGATATAGATGAACTGTTTAAGGCAATTCTGCTTCTTGAGGATGAGGAGGACTGTTACAGATTCTTTGAAGATATCTGTACAATCAACGAAATCCATGCTATAGCCCAGAGACTTCAGGTTGCCAAGCTGCTCTCGGAGAACAAGACATACAATGAGATTGAGGGCATTACCAAGGCATCCACGGCAACTATCAGCAGAATCAACAAGTGTCTCGTTTACGGAGCAGACGGATACCAGAGGATTCTGGCAAGGATGAAGGAAGCTGAAGAGAAATAGAAGTTAACTTGATTGAATATATAATTCCGGCGGCACCAGCATTGTTGTGCCGCCTTTTGTATCATGAAAATATTTATCATTGAGGATTACCGCGCAAAGGCACCGGAACTTAAAGGAAAAAAGCTGACAGATTTTCTTGTGGGCAGGTGTCTTAATATGGAAAAGGCAGAAATACTGCGCATGGATGGGGGAAAGCCCTACATAGAAGGAGGTCCATGCTTTTCAGTGAGTCACAGTGGAAATCTGTTTGCCTGTGTGGTATCTCCTGATAACATAGGAATCGACATACAGCACAAGAGAGGGGTTGATGCCGTGGGCATCGCCCGGAGATACTTTATTGAGGAAGAAATCAGCAGGATAGAAGCTGACAGTGACTGGTTCTTTCGAATATGGGCCAGGAAGGAAGCCTTTGCAAAGTACACAGGCAGGGGACTTCAGCAGATTATGGCAAAGGAAGGCGTGCTTGACAGAAGTGATGTCATCTTTATTGACAGAATGATAGGTGATGACTGTTTTTGTTCCATATGCGCCGGGAAAGGAGGAATGGAAGATGAAATTCAGTTTTTTGGTGGAGAACAAGACGGATAATCCGGGGATAATGGCGGAGCACGGCCTTTCAATATACATTGAGACATCTGAAAAGCGAATTCTCTTTGACGGGGGAGCCACAAACCTTCTTGTTAACAACTGCGAGGCCATGGGAATTGATCTTGGTAATGTAGATCTGGCCGTTGTAAGTCACGGACACTACGACCATACAGGAGGTTTCCCGGCATTTCACAGGATTAATCCATCAGCTCCTATATATATACACAGAAATGCCCTGCGGGTCTCCTACGGAACTGAAGGGGGGGCCCTTGAAAAGGGCGGGACTCTTGATAAGGAGCCCTGCAGCATTGCCTGGAGTGACGAAGAGCTGAAGGAGCTGTCACAGCAGCTGTATTTCACCGACGGACCTGTGATCGTTACCGAGAATATCAGGATTACGGGAACTGTTCCTGCGGGAGATGATTTTACTCCTACTGAGAACTTCTATGTTATGGAGCAAGGGAAACCTATTATTGATGACATGTCCCATGAGCAGTGTCTTGTAATCAGGGAACCTGAGGGACTGTACATTTTCTCAGGGTGCAGTCATCGAGGTGTCATAAATGCACTCAATGCAGGCAAGGCCATGTTCCCCGGAGAGAGGGTGGCTGTACTGGTGGCAGGAATGCATCTATATAGTGCAGCAGAGGAAGACAGAAGCAGAGTAATTGATGAAATACTGAGGGAGAATATGGATAGAGTGATGCCTGTACACTGTACGGGAATCGATGCCATTTGCCAGCTGAAGTCAGCCATGGGCAGCAGGTGCACCGTGGCAACAGCCGGGGATGTATTTACTTTTTAGAATAAATTTCGGGGAGTGATTAGATGAAGGCCCTTGACAGAGCTATAGGATATCTTAATGTGAAACCAAGAACAAAGTCCCAGATAGTGAGTTATCTTCAGGGGAAGGGATTCACTGATGAGGAAATTGCAGAAGCAGTTAAGACTCTGGAGGAATACCGCTACATAGACGATTTCGCCTTTGCGTGTCAGTATTTCGAATTGGGCTTTGAGAAGGGACACGGTCTCTTCAGAATAAGGAGAGAGCTTGAGACAAAGGGTGTTTCGCCGGATGTTATAGAAGACGCCTATGAAAGCCTGGAGGAGGTGCCTGATCAGTACGAAAGGGCTCTGGAGATAGGCGGGCAGATTGTAGATGGGGATACCGGAGACATGGATTACCGGCAGAAACAGAAGCTTAGAGCCCGTATCGCCAGAAGGCTGAGCACCAGGGGCTTTTCTCCGGATATCGCATACAGAGCAGCAAAGGAACTGGTAAAGTGAAGGAAAAGATGGATCAGTTTGAAAGAACACGGCGGGTAATAGGTTCAGAGGGGGTCAGTGACCTTCAGAAAAGTAGAGTGTTAATATTCGGTGTGGGCGGCGTCGGAAGCTATGTCGCCGAGGGTCTGGCAAGAGCAGGCATTGGTCATATTACACTTGTGGATGCTGATGTTGTGGATGTGACTAACATTAACAGACAGATTCCGGCTCTTCACAGCACAATAGGCAGACCTAAGGTGGAGGTTATGGCTGAACGCATACGGGATATCAATCCGGAGTGCAGGGTGCAGGAAGAGCAGCTGTTTTTCATGCCGGAAGACGAGACCATAGATTTCAGCAGTTACGATTATGTGGTTGATGCGGTGGACACTGTAACTGCCAAGATAGAGATTATCCTTCGGGCCAAACAGGCCGGTGTTCCGGTGATTTCCTCCATGGGAACGGGGAACAAGGTTAATCCGGGAATGTTCAGAATTACGGCACTGGAGAAAACGAAGGTTTGTCCCCTGGCAAAGGTCATGAGAAAGGAAATGAGAAAGAGGGGAATAACAGATGTTAAAGTTATCTACTCTGAGGAGGAGCCTCTTTCTGTTGGAGGCAGCGTAAGCTTTGTTCCGTCAGTTGCGGGGCTTATGATTGCCGGAGAAGTTGTAAAGGACATTCTCAGTTGATATAATTGTCACAGATATTTTTTTCGGGAGAAGATGGGAATATGGAATACAGAACAGAATTAATGAGACTGATTGACAGCTTTAATATTCAGGCTGTTGAGGAATTCAAGGAAGCTGAGAACAGAATTGTTCTCGATTCCAAGTTCCGTACGATTATGAAGAAGAAGGATTATTCAGGTCATATCGAAACATTGAGGCGAGTTAAGAACAGCGCTCAGAAAATCGATCCGAAGGCTGTTGAGATTCCTGCTGATGACACTCTGGCTGCAGATATTGAAACTGCCTTTGAGAGGTGTCTTCTTACCTTCAGCAATGTATGCGACAGCTACATAAAGATGCAGCAGGCACTGAAGGATAAGGCCGAAAAAAAGCGTGACATCTCTTATGGAGAATTCAAGGAACTGAACAGGAAAACCAGGGACCTCAGAGCCAGGTTGAATTCGGAAATGCATGAAATGGATGTTCTCTACTCGGATCTTGTTGAGTATGTTGATGACGACACCCATGAGGATTTCGGCGGAGTTCAGTACAGAACCTACGATTCCTTTACTGATTAGCAGAATTCAGAGAAAGTGAAAGAGGGGAATAAATGGATAGTGTTACAATTGGGATAATAATTGCGGCGGGAGCAGTAATACTGCTTCTCATTGCTGTTATTGTGATAACACAGAGCAGTATCAGAAGTCTTGGCAGCATGATTGCTGATACCCAGAAGGAGGCAGCCGACAGACAGCGGGATCAGCTCAGTTGGCAGAATGAGAAAATCAGTCAGCTTAACACAAATCTTGCTGATTCCATGAACAGGCTTAACGTAAGTATGGGTGAAATGAAAAACATGGCATCAGGTGTGGATGATCTCAAGCGCCTTATGTCCAATGTTAAATCCAGAGGCATTCTCGGGGAAGTGCAGCTTGGTGCAATTCTTGAGGATATTCTTTCGCCGGAGCAGTACGATGAGAACGTGCCGGTGAAGGGGGGCAGCGAGAGGGTTGAATACGCAGTGAAGTTTCCGGGAGATGAGGGAAACTGCGTATATCTGCCCATAGACTCGAAATTTCCGGGAGATTCATATCTGAAGCTTCTGGATGCTTACGATACAGGAGACAGGAACGAAGTCAAAAAGGGATCGGATGCTCTAAGACATGCCATAATAAAGGCTGCCCGGGACATTAAGGACAAGTATATTTATCCGCCGTTAACAACTGACTTTGCCATTATGTTTCTGCCCTTTGAAGGCCTGTATGCTGAGGTGCTCAGGCTGAATCTGGTTGAGACCCTTCAGAGGGAATACCGAATAAATGTTGCGGGACCCACAACAATGGGAGCAATGCTTAACAGCTTCCAGCTGGGATTTAGAACTATGGCGCTGAGACAGAATTCCGGAGAGGTCTGGGATACTCTTCAGAAGGTGAGAACCGAGTTTGACAAATTTGCATCGGTGCTGGACAATCTTCAGAACAGACTGGATCAGAGCCAGAAGGAGCTGGAGAAGCTTGTAGGTGTCAGAACAAGAAGCATTCAGAAGGTGCTGGATAAGGCATCCGGGCTTTCTGATACAGATAAACAGGAAATGATTAAATGAGCATATTTGCAATAGGGGATCTGCATCTATCAAACTTTCCGGGCAGCGAGAAGCCAATGGACGTTTTCGGTGACAGATGGTTCAACCATCAGGAAAGGATAAAGGAGAACTGGTGCAGGACAGTAACTGAATATGACACCGTGGTCGTAGCGGGAGATATTTCCTGGGGACTTAAGCTTCAGGAGGCGGAATACGACCTGAAATGGATTGACGTTCTTCCCGGGAAAAAGATTATCATCAAGGGAAATCATGATCTCTGGTGGTCGGGAATCAGGAAGCTTAACAGCATGTTCGATTCCATTACATTTCTTCAGAACGATGCCTGTGAGGCAGAGGGAGTTTGGATATGCGGCACCAGAGGCTGGCTTACCCCCGCTGATGAAGGCTTTACCGAGGCGGACCGGAAAATCTACGACAGAGAGCTTCTGAGGCTGGAGGCATCGCTAAAGGCAGCACCACCTGATGGCGAGAAGCTGGGCTTTCTTCACTTTCCACCGGTGGGAAATCCCCAGAAATTCTCAGGCTTTATGCAGCTCTTTGAGGATTACGGTGTCAGGAATGTATACTACGGACACATCCACGGTGAAGAGGGGTTTAAAGGCGCAATCCGGGGGGAATATCATGGAATCGGATACAGTCTTGTTTCAGCGGATTATCTGAACTGCAGTCTTCTAAGGATAAAGTAGCTGCAGGTGAAATTATTTGGTATTTAAAAGAGGTATTACATGAGAGCGATTATTATTGTACTGGACAGTCTGGGTGTAGGTCAGTTGCCCGATGCAGAAGCATACGGAGACAGGGGAGCGGATACACTGGGACACATACACGAGAAGACAGGACTTCAGATACCCAATCTCAGAGCAATGGGACTTGGGAATATCCAGGGCGCAGCGGGAGGAATGCTGGCTGTTCAAAGCCCTGAGGGCTGCTTCGGAAGACTTGGGGAAATGTCCGCAGGTAAGGACACAATAACCGGCCACTGGGAGATAGCCGGCCTTGAAACGAAAACTCCCTTCAAAACATATCACGACGGCTTCCCAAGGGAGCTTATGGATGAATTCGTAAAGGCCACAGGTCGGGGGTATCTGGGAAACTGCGTTGCCTCCGGTACGGAGATAATCAAAGAGCTGGGTCCGGAGCATGAGAAAACCGGAAAGGTTATTGTTTATACTTCAGCAGACAGCGTATTTCAGATTGCTGCAAATACTGCCACAGTTCCCCTGGAAGAACTCTATGACATATGTGCAAAGGCAAGAAAGCTTCTTACAGGAAAGTATTCCTGCGGCAGGGTAATTGCCAGACCATATGTTATCGATGATACGGGTAATCGCGTCAGAACTGCAGACAGACGGGACTATGCTGTATCACCTCCCGGAGACACAATGCTGAATCTTGTGAGCAGCAGGGAAATGCCGGTGGTGGCAATAGGGAAAATCAGTGACATATTTAACGGAAGGGGTGTAACGGAGTCCATACATACTGAGAGCAACGATGACGGAGTCACCAAAACGATTGAGGCAATGGGAAGAAAATTCGATGGTCTGATTTTCACAAATCTTGTGGATTTTGATTCGAAGTTCGGCCACAGGCGGGATCCTGAGGGATATGCCGGGGCGCTGGAGGAGTTTGATGCCAGACTTCCGGAGATTACCGGAGCCATGACTAATGAGGATGTACTGTTTCTCTGTTCCGATCACGGAAACGATCCTGTGCACAGCGGATTCGACCACACCAGGGAGTACATATTCTGCCTTGCCTACGGAGAGAAACTAAAGAGAGGTGTAGATCTTGGCACCAGAAACTCCTTTGCCGATATAGGCGCAACTGTTACGGAGATGCTTACAGGCAGTTCTGCGAAAACCGCCATCGGAGAAAGCTTTTGGAAGGATATTCGCCTTGAATAATTGATGAAATTCCCTTTTTATAAACATATTTTAAGAATTAAAAAGCCTTGAAACTGTGAAGTTTCAAGGCTTTTTTTGTTATAATTACTGCGTATTAAAATATAATCATAAAGGGAAAATATATGAAGAAGACCATATTAAGCTTTGTGTTATCAATAATGCTAGTTGCAGCTCTTGTTCCCCAGGCAGCCTTTGCAGGGGAAGGGGAGGAGCAGACTTCCGGAGGTGTAATTACCGGTTTCGGAACACCGGAAACAACAGATTATTATTACGAGGGAAATCCTGAAGAGGATGAGCTGACCTTGAATCTGCCGGAAACACTGGATGTATATCTTGATGGAAGCACTACCTTGACTTCCATTCCTGTAAGCTGGGAGTCTGTAGAGGACTACGACAGCACAGATTTCTATTTTTACTCCATGAAGCCTGTATGGAGCGGGGAATATACTCTTGATGCAGAGCTCAGCAGCGTCATGGATGTTCCATGGATAACTGTTTACAAGCAGGAGCCTGATAACAGTGAAATAGAACCAATGGTGACTGAGGAGGAGGCTCCTCCGGTTTATACCGAGGAGGATGGAGCAGTGAATCCCGGGGACTATGGTGCGAAGGGGGCAGTTGATATTGCAGCTGCAGTTCTCTCAGTGTTTGCTGAAGAGGTTTATGCGGGTACCTATGCTGAAAACACCAAGGCAATATACAGATATCTGACACAGAACATGGGCCTTAATACAGCGGCGGCCTGCGGTGTTATGACTAACATCAATGCCGAAAGCGCCATGAGTCCAATCAATCTTCAGAACACATACAACAGCAGTATTGGCCTCAGTGACAGCGAATACACCAGCAGGGTTGATTCGGGGAAATACACGAAATTTACATCTGACAGCGCAGGCTACGGGCTATGTCAGTGGACTTCTTCAGGGAGAAAATCCAATCTTCTGAACTATGCTAGAAGCCGGAACACATCCATAGGCGATCTGACAATGCAGATGGAATTCTTAGAAAAGGAGCTCACAACCAGCTACAAGTCGGTATATGTGACTTTGAAGAATGTTCCCAATACACCTGCAGGAGCATACATTGCAGCAGCAGAAATGTGCATGTGCTATGAGATTCCTGCAAATACTGTTGCTACAGCGGCCTCTAGGGGCAAGACATGCCTGTCCAACTACTGGAAACAGTACAGCGGTTCATCAGCTTCAGTAACAGGAACATCATTCCTGTCTCTCTGCGGTTACAGTTATCCGACTGCAGTGAGAAACGGCAAGGGCATGGATGTTACGGGATACGCCATTTCCAATTACAATGTGAAATCAATAACGGGGAAGATTACAGACACTAGCGGGAAAGCTCTGTATTCCAAGACCATAAGCGCCAATACTACCTCTGTTAAGCTCAGTGGACTTGATGCTTACATGAAGTTTGCGAAGCTTCCTAACGGTTCATATAAATATACTGTCACCGCCAAGGATGCCCTGGGTAAATCAGTATCAGTATCACGTTCATTCAAGGTTTCTTCAAGCGGGTCAACTGCAAAGGCTCTGGGATTTGCATGTCAGAATACGGAAACCGGCACGGTTCAGACCGGGAGCAGTTCAGGGTCAACTTCTGCAGCTGCAGTGGTGAAGAAGGCTTACAGCGGAACCTTCCCGAAGCTTCCGAAGAGAGGTTACTTTAAAAAGGGAGACAAGGGTACACAGGTTAAGCGTCTTCAGAAGCTCCTTAAATGGTGCGGATATTCCGTTACAACGGGAGGTACATACGGAGCAAAGACAATTAAGGCAGTGAAAAAGCTTCAGAAAAAACTGGGCCTCAAGCAGGACGGCAAGTTCGGCAAGAAGACTCTTGCCAAGGCAAAACAACTTAAGAAATAAATAATAAATGAGTTTCATTAAAAAATCCGATCTCATATCAGATCGGATTTTTTATTGCTGTAAAGGCTATTTGAGATTTTCCGGATTGAGTCTCTCCAGCTCAGGCAGAACAAATATGCCGTCCTTTCTTATGAGGACATCATCAAACCATATTTCACCGCCGCCGTATTCCGGACGCTGAATCATAACAAGATCCCAGTGGTTGGCACTCTTGTTTCCGTTAGGGGCATCCTCATAACACATGCCCGGTGTGAGATGGAAGGAGCCTGCAATTTTCTCATCAAAGAGAGTGTCTTTCATAGGGTGGAGAATATAAGGATTTACACCTATTGCAAATTCTCCGAAATAGCGGGCGCCCTCGTCCACATCAAGGAGGTCGTTGATTTTCTTTGTGTCGTTGGCTGTGGCCTTGACGATTTTGCCATTTTCAACCTGGAATACTATGTTTTCATAGGTGAAGCCCTGTTCCTCGGAAGGTGTGTTGTAGGATATGATTCCGTTCATGGACTCTCTTACCGGAGCAGTGTATACCTCGCCGTCAGGTATGTTTCTGAGACCGTCGCATTTAACAGCGCCGATTCCCTTAATGGAGAAGGTGAGATCTGTTCCCGGTCCCTTGATTTGAACCTTGTCTGTTCTGTTCATCAGGTCCACAAGGGGAGTCATGGCCTCGCTCATCTTTCTGTAATCCAGGGTGCATACATCAAAGTAGAAATCCTCGAAATTCTCAAGGCTTGTGTTTGCAAGCTGGGCCATTGAATAGTTAGGGTATCTCAGCACAACCCACTTGGTTTCGTTTACTCTGTAGTCAAGGGTAGGTCTGGAGAGCTTGCTGTAGAGATTCAGCTTCTCGGAAGGCACATCTGCCAGTTCGGCAGTGTTGTTTCCGGCCCTTATGGCGATGTATGCCTGCATGCCCTTCATCTGATCAAGATCGCATTTGTCCTTGAACATGATTTGTTCCTCTGTGCAGTTCAGCAGTATTTCTCTTGTTATGGCAGCATCTCTGATTTCGCTGTATGGCAGACCGCCTGCCTTGTAAACATCCTTTATCAGCTGGCGAGCCAGGTTTTTGCAGCATTCTCCCTCATAGCTTATGAGAACCTTGTCCCCGGGCTGAATATCGCATGAATAGTTAACGAGAAGTTCTGATAATTCTTTAATTCTCGGATCCATTTTTGTTCCTCCTGTTAGAAATTTATATAGCTATTATACTCCTCATGTGATATTTTTAGAAGTATAAACAGACCGTATTTTATGCGGCAGCTGCCGGAAAGGAAGGCCATACAGTGAAATACTATTTCGTTCTAAATCCGGTATCGGGAAGAAAAGATCACAGCAATTCTTTTTTGAGATTAATTAGAGATACAGCAGAAAGACTGGGAATCGATTATGAGATATACTTCACGAAGCACTCGGGAGACGCTGATGACTACATCAGAAGGGTGTGTCGGGAATCAGGCAACATCCGTGAGGATTCCGAGCCTTTGCGATTCTACGGAATAGGCGGGGACGGAACCGTAAATGAAATGGTGAACGGCGCCTATGGTTTTCCGAATGTTGAGGTGGGAGTGATTCCCCAGGGAACGGGAAACGATTACATACGAAACTACGGAAGTCAGAGGGACTTCACGAACATAGAGAAACAGATACTTGGAGAAAGTGTACCAAGCGATCTGATACGTTACAGAGCAGAATACAAGGGTGAGATAACGGAGCGTTATTGCGCCAACATGTTCAATATCGGCTTTGACTGCAATGTTGTGGATACTACCAACAGGGTTAAGGAGTGGCGTGGATTCAACGGTTCTGCCGCATATCTGACCTCTGTATTCATGGTTCTGGCAAAGAAGAAGGAGACGAGCCTGCGGATTGAGTACGGTGACGGAACACTCTGGGACGGAAATGTTCTTCTTCTGTCAATCGCCAACGGCTGCTTTTGCGGCGGCGGAATCAAGGGCACTCCAAGGGCTGACCTTAGAGACGGACTCATGGATGTGAGCCTGGTTAAAGGGGGCGTGACACGAAGCTATTTTGTGAAGCTCTTCCCTAAGTACATGAAGGGCACCCATCTTGAGGATAAACGCACAGAGGGTGTAATAGATTACAGACATGAAAAAACTCTCAAGGTTACAGCTAACGATGAGAGTCTGAGGCTTTGTGTTGACGGTGAAATATCAACTCAGAAAAGTGTTGAATTTGAGGTTGTAAGGGATGCAATCCGATTCATCGTTCCCAAGGGAGCTAAGGTTTAGCTTTCCTAAAGTTCAATTGAGATAACATCCGAGAGTTCAAGGAGTCCGGACAGACTGATTTCAGCTATCTGACCGGATTCTTTTTTTATTGTGGTATAAAGGGTGCCGGCGGGCTGACGGAAGGTGAAACTGTATTCTCCGTCATACTTCTCCATTCCCCGCACAAAGGCCGCAGCGGCTGTGCCTGAAGCGCAGCTTCCCTCGAAATATGTTGTGTTAACATCTCTGACATATACCACCGGGGTTACATAATCAGTTATTCTGTCAACAAACATAATACCGAAGGCGTCCATATCCCCGGACTTATCATACACATACTCTCTGATTATATTGAATTTCTCGGGAGTAGCGGTGATGTTATCAAGAATCAGGTGGGAGATACCGTCCATATCTATCAGGAAGCAGTCGATTAAATCGGGATTCTCATTGGCAAGATCCAGTTCCTCACTTGAGAACTTGGTAATATTAACAGGCAAAGGCATTTGAATCTCAGCGAAATTTGCCTTTGCATCTATTCTCGCCGTGAGAGGGTGGCTGCATCCGCTTGTGCGAATGCTGAGTGTTTCCACGCCTCCCTCCAGAGGAGTACCTTTCCCGAGGCAGGCGGCCTGATAGTATGCGAAGGCCCTTGAGGCGTTGCCGCAGAACTCCAGTCCGCTCATGTTAATTCCGGGAAGTTCTCCCTCTGATTCAGGAAGAATGAAGCCCACCTGTTCACCCATTACGGATTCTGAATCGGGGCAGGTGAATCTTACGCCGAAATCCTTTCCGAAGTCAATTTTGAGCAGACTCTCCGTGATTTCCCCATACTCCTCTACAGGCACAGGAGTGAGAACAAAAATTGTGGTATTTCCTGCAGGGTTGGCAACTATTATATCGATTTT
>JALFKB010000006.1 GCA_022775805.1 Clostridiales bacterium | reverse complement strand
CCGTAGGTTCCCACTCTCTTGTATTTCGTTCCCGGACCCTTCCTGTAGTTCACATCCGTTGTTGTCTTCGCTGTGTACTTGCAATTGGAAAGGCTCATGTAATATCCGTTTGTGAGCTTGGCCCATCTTCCTGAAATGCTTTTGGCATATACAGCCTGTCCTTTTTTCACTGTTCCCACAATTCTCTTGCTTGTGGACGGACCGGTTCTGATGTTCATCTTACATCTAGTCAGAATCTTGTATGATTTACCCTGGGCCGCCGGTGTCACCTGGGATACAGACGGAGTTCCCAGAGCTCCCTGATTGTTATCGAAGATGTAGTTTATGTCAATGCTTCCCGAAAGCCCGTTAACCTTGCCGCTGGAGCTGTACTGCCACATCCAGTAGTCTCCCGGATAAGTTGTGGCCTTGCCGTTTGTGGTATAGTTGGCAAGCCAAATCTTGTAGCTGCTCTGGAGACTCTTGTAGTCAAGATATTCCGTAAGAGTCACATAGTTTGCATAAACCATCGGAGTGTAGCCCGCCGACTTGATGTAATCGCAGAAGGCTCTGCAGCTGGCGTTGCCGTTCTTTTTCATCACTTTGCTTGTAAGTCTGCCGCCGGTTTCGTAATCGTAGGCAACCGGAAGGGTAATCTTGCTTTTGTAGTCCCGAAGAGCATCAACGGTATACTCCGCCTCCTTCTTTGCTTCGGCTGCTGTTGTGGCTGTGGAGTAGTAGTAAACACCCACCTTGATGCCTGCCTTGTAGGCTCCGTTGATGTTGTTGGAGAACACCGAGTCCGTGTTTTGCTCACCGCTTCTCAGGGTGCTGTATCCCACTCTGATGATTGCGTGAGTGACACCTGCCGCCTTGATTTTTTTCCAGTTGGCATCGCTTACCTTGCCCTGCCAGTAGGAAATGTCTATGCAGTGGCTTCTCTTAACAGATGTGTACTTGGCGGGAACCTGAGCCTTGCCCAGTCCCGATACGCCGCAGCCTACAGCGTTTGCATCGCTGCTAATTGCCGCCACTTCGGTGTCATCTATTCCCTCTGCGTTGCTGTCCATCTCCATGATGAATCTGTCAACCTCATCCATATCAACGTCTTTCTTTGTGATTAACCCATTTTCGTCAACATCGAAGTATCTCAAAAAAACCGGGTCATCCAAAAGCTCTGCCAGCTGCGAATCCTTCTCGGCATCAGCGATGTTCATTCCGTCAATCCGGTCGTACATCTCGTCTGTCATCACAGGCTCAGCCGCTTCCTCTGTAACCTCATCTGCAAAGGCAGTTTCACCTGTCAATATCGGTGATGCTGCCAGTGACAGGCACAGAATCCCCATAAGGAAATAAACTGAAGCTTTTTTCATTAGTTTTAGTTTCATTTCTTTTCTCCCCACTTTGATAAACAATCCCTATTAAAACTCTATCTTCATTACCTCAGGATGGCAGGTTTTGCCGTACTGAGGGCAGGTGAGACACTCGAAGAAATTCGGTGCCTCCTCCCGCGGTATTGTAACGAATCCGTTTTTTCTGAAGAACTCCGGAGCTCTGGCCACCAGATACATTCTCCTGCCGCCCAGGCTCTTCGTTTCTTCTATTCCCTTGTTAAGAAGCTCCGTTCCCAGATTTTCTCCCCGTCGGCTTCCGTCAACGGCGATACCGTCGCATATGTATTCCCCCTGGCGTTTTGCCAGCACAAATCCGCCGATAAGATTGCCTGCGCTGTCTGTTATCTCCCAGCATTTAACAAGATCCGTTGGAACTTCTTCTGCATCCTCCTCGGTGAATTCCAGCTGATTGGCAATCATGAACTCAACCAGCTTGGCGTATTCATCTGTTTCTGCTATATTGTATTTTATGTCATTCATTTATTCTTCCTCTATTCTCATCCTGCGGCTGCGGCTTCCCTGATTTCAGTCAAACTTCCAGGTGAAGCTGTCCACGAAAATATCAAGTCTTTGCTTCAGCATGGAAAACTTCAGGGGAAGCGTCTCTCCGCATTCACCGTCAACGTCCGTAGGCATATCCTCATCTGCTTCAATAAGCAGGCTGTCCGTCTGGAAGTATAGAACGTTCTTGTTCTCAGGGTGCCTGCCGTTAAGCACCTCAAACAGCAGCGGCGGGAATTCCAGGATAGGCATCTTCCGGAAAGCCACCACGTCCATAAGTCCGTCGTTCATCATGGAATTAGGTGACAGCTTCCTGAAGCCTCCTGCCGATTCGCCGTTGCACACGGTCATGAAATATATCTCCTCTTCCCTTACCTTTTCCGGCGTTGTCAGCCTTACATTTATTGGGTGAAGCTGTGTCAGCTCGCTTGCCCCCTTGAGATAATAAGCAAGTGGTCCTATTGCGTTCTTGAGAGTGGGATCCGTCTTCTGGCTCACATCCACCATGGCGCCCATTGCGGCAACGTTTATGAAGCACTTGCCGTTCACCAGACCCACATCCGCCTTGGTGGTTCTGTCCCCCAGAGCCACATTGAGAGCTGCATCTATATTGTTTGGCAGCTCGAAATAATAGGCAAAGTCGTTGGCCGTTCCCGCAGGCAGTATGCCCAGAGGAAGGTGAATGTCATGTCTTACCATGGCATTTACACAGATGTTAATTGTTCCGTCTCCTCCGCAGGCTATTATCCTGCTGTACTCCTCTTGATCAATTTCGGACAGGGCTCTGTCAATCATTACGCCCTTTTTCGCCCTTACTACCGTTACCTGATACCCTGTCTCCTGACATCTCTCGATGATGTGGTCCAGATTGTTTCTGAACATTCCGTTGCCGGAGTATCCGTTGTAGTAAAGGAGAAGCTTGCTGTTTTCTCTCTTTGTCATTTGGTTCCTCCATCCCCATACTTCAATGTGCGGTAATAATCGTAATCACCGCTTTTGCGCAATATGCTTCTTATTTCTCCCACAAGATACAGGGATCCTGTGTAAAGAACAACATCATATTCCTCCCCTGATTCGGCGGCTGCCGCTGTGATTCTCTCAGCAGCATCCACGCTTTCCTGAGGTGTTCCCGCCACCGCCAGAACCCTCATGTTTTTTCCGGAGAGCTTTGCCGTTTCCTCTATGTGTCCCGCAAAATCCTCCGCCTTCATGGCTCTTTCCTCGTAGTTCGGCTGTGTTGCCACGAAGTCTGTTCCTATTTCCGCAAAGTGCCCAAGCACCTTGTCTGTTTCTTTCTTTTCCACCATGCCTGCAACGATAAGGACTTTCTTGTCAGGGAAAACGTCCTTCATTGCCTCTGCCAGAGCCCCGGCCCCCGCATCGTTGTGGGCTCCGTCCAGAACGACGTATTTTTCGCTGCCGGCTCCCTCCTCCGTTACGTTCATCACCTCGAATCTGGCAGGCTGAACAGCTTCCCGAAGTCCTGCATAAAGCTCATCCCGGCTGATGCTGATTTCTCCCCCCTTTCGGAGAACTTCTATCGTAGCCAGGGCTGTTTTCAGGTTTTCGGCCTGGTGTCTGCCTATCATCTTTGTTACCACTTCGCTGTAGTCGGTCTGCCACAGCTCCATGCTTACCTGCTGTGCCTCAGGTGATACCCAGTCCACAGTACACTTGATTTTTGACACGTCGTAAAGTCTGGATTTCATCTGATAGGCGCGTCTTGCTATTACTGCTGCAGGCTCGTGCTCCGCCACATTTGATATTACAGGACAGCCTGTCTTGATAATACCGGCCTTATCAGTGGCTATTTCCGCCAGGGTGTTTCCCAGAATATGCATGTGGTCGAAGGCGACACTTGTGAAAACGCTTGCCATCGGCTTCAGAATTACATTCGTGGCATCTCCCATGCCTCCCATTCCGGCCTCCAGAACCACGATATCCGCTTCCTTTGCCTTAAAGAACAGGAACGCTGTAGCCATTACCACTTCAAATTCCGTGGGACTGTCCAGGCCGTCTTCAACCATTTCCGCTGCCTTTGCGAGAGCCATATCTCCGTAAAGCTCCAGTTCATCATCCGTTATCATTTCTCCGTCAAACTGGATTCTCTCGTTGAACTTCTCGATGTAGGGTGAAATGTAAAGCCCCACCTTGTAGCCGCAGCTGGCCAGGCCCTGTTCCATGAACTTGCAGGTTGAGCCCTTGCCGTTTGTTCCCGCCACATGTATGTATCTCAGGGGCTTATCGGGGCTTCCCAGCTGGGGATCTCCCAGCCTTCTGCAAAGTTCTCTGACCCTTTCCAGACCCAAAACGCTTCCGAATTTGTTGAATTCCTCGAATTTTTCTACTGCTGTCGTCATGTTTCTTCCTGTATGCTTTATGATTTCTGCCCGGCTTATTTAACCTTGCTCTCAACTGTTGCCAGTCGTGCAGTTACCTTTGCCAGCATGTCCTCGTACATTACCTTTTTCTGCTTTTCTTCTTCTACTACTGCAGCAGGAGCCTTGTTAACAAAGCCTTCGTTTGAGAGCTTGCCGGTTACGCGCTTCACTTCGCCCTCAAGACGTTTTTTCTCCTTTGTGAGTCTCTCCAGCTCTGCCTCGTAGTCCATTATGTCATCCAGAGGAATGTAAACTTCCGCTCCGTCCACTACTGCGGACATTGTTTCCTCCGGTACATCCTTTTTATCACTTATAAATGTAATTTCTGTGATATTGGCCAGTTTCTTTATATATCTTTCGCCTGCCCTGACAACGGCTTCTCTGTTACTGTCACAGAGGATTACCGCTGTAAGCTTCTTGCCCGGTGATGCGTCGGCTTCAGCTCTGATGTTTCTGATTGCCCTGATGATGGACATTGCCATTTCCAGAATTTCCGATTCTTCAGGGAAGCTGAGGCTGCTGTCGTATTCAGGCCAGTGAGCCTTGATGATGAAGTTCCTCGGGTTGTCTTCCTCCGGTTCTTCCTTCGGCAGGTAGCTCCAGATTTCCTCTGTTATGAACGGCATGAACGGGTGAAGCAGAATCAGCATTTCCTTC
>JALFKB010000132.1 GCA_022775805.1 Clostridiales bacterium | reverse complement strand
AGCGCTTGAAGATTTGGATGATTATCTTTTCTGTTAATTAAAAACGCTCTTTTCATGCAGATAACTGTTTGAACAGAGCGTTATTTAATTTGAGTGCCAAAATCTCTGGAAGTTAAGGATAAAGACGACAACGCAGGATGTCGGAGAAAATGTCGGAGAAAATGTCGGAGATAATGAAAAGCAGTTGTTGGAGCTTTTGCAGGATAACCCGAAACTCAGCGCGACAAAAGCAGCAAAACAGGTCGGATTGTCCAGCAGGCAGGTTGAACGTATTATCAAGAGACTTAAGGATAGTGGGAAATTAGTTAGACATGGATCCGACCGGGGCGGATACTGGGAAGTAGTAAAGTGAGAAAATGAGTGTGAAAAGAATCAAGCTTTCAGTTTTGGCCGATGCTTTTGAGGAAGCATTTGATGGCTGGGAGCAGTATTTGAACAAAGATACAGGGACGATCACTGCTGTACCAGAGAGCAAGGGAGTATATGATGATCCTGATGAGTGGGAAGAAATCATTGCCATGATCGAGGAAAGTGAGCAGTTTGTCCGGCTGCCAAACCAATACGAGATCAACGAGTATCGCATCATGGAGGAGTTTGCTGATTTTGCAGGAAGCGGTCTGAAATATGTTTCAGATGAACAGGCTCGGGAAATCGGTCAGAAACTATTTGTAGCGCTTCAGGGGCGAGGTGCTTTCCGTAGATTCAAAAGCGCCTTAAGCTATTATGACATCGCAGACGAGTATTTTGCGTATCGGCATATATATTATGTGGAGCTTGCGAAGGAATGGTGTCTGGATCACGATATCGGGTTTGTCAGAGAGTAGGAGCACAGGAATAAGAGATGAGTAATAGGAATATTAATACAGTTGAATACGATTTGTCAGAGGAGTATCTGAAAGAATCGGAACCAGGGAAAAAGTATCGAAAATATGTATGGGATACCGCGATTGGCTTGCAGGCTGTTGATGGACTGGAACCATCAGAGTATCTGAAGGAAACGGCAAAGAGAAATATAGATGGCGATATTTCTCTGGGTGAAGTACAGAACCTGATTGACACATATTACAGACAGACGGCAAGTAATGAAAAAAGCAGGACAGAGGAAGCCGATCAGGTTTCCGCAAGGATAGCAACGATCCTCGCAGAGAGGGCTTTTGTATTCTCACCTGCACAGTACCTTGGCATACACAAAAGACTCTTTCAGGGTGTTTACAAACATGCAGGACAAATCCGCGACTACAATATTTCGAAAGAAGAGTGGGTGCTGGATGGAGATACTGTGACTTATGGAGGAGCTGTGGATCTTCGTGAAACTTTGGAGTACGATCTGAACAGAGAGAGCACATTCAGCTATAAAGGTCTGAATATGGACGAGACTGTTCGGCATCTGGCAAGGTTTGTTGCGGATCTGTGGCAGATCCATGTTTTTGGAGAAGGCAATACAAGAACGACGGCAGTGTTTTTTATCAAATATCTGCGAACACTCGGCTTCGATGTCACGAATGATAGTTTTGCGAAGCATTCATGGTATTTCAGAAATGCCATGGTTCGCGCAAATTACAATAACATTCAGAATGGTGTCCACGAGACCACGGAGTTCCTGGAATTATTTCTTAGAAATCTTCTGATGGGTGAAAAGAATGCATTGCAAAACAGGGTGATGCACATACGATGGGATAAGGCATCTTCATCTGCGAGTGCTGACCCAATAAAATCGAAAGATGACCCAATAAATGACCCAATAAAATTAAGTGAGAGAGAGCAGAAACTGATGTCATTAATCGAGAAACACCCCAACCTTACACGAAAAGAACTGGCGGATCAGTTATCATGCTCTGACAGTACTGTTAAGCGGGAATTGAAGATCCTTTCTGATATAGGGCTGATCAAACGAGAAGGTGCCAGAAAAAATGGCAGGTGGATCATAACGAAGACTGAATGAAAAGAAAAAAACATCATCCCTCCCCATGGATGATGTTTTTTTATACCAATTTTGAAACTCACATTCACCGTTTCTATTATGCTCATGTTTACACTTCTGTGGAAACACCTGCATCGTCAACAGCTTTTTCGGCCAGCACTTTCTCGTATTCTTCAAATATGGCGTCTCTGATTTTGTTTCTGGTCTCAGATACCAGCGGGTGTGCGATATCTCTAAAATCACCTTCACCCATTTTCCTGCTTGGCATAGCAATGAAGAGTCCATTCTGACCGTCAATAATCTTGATGTCATGAACAACAAACTCATCATCAAAAGTGATGGATACAACGGCTTTCATCTTCCCCTCATCGCTTACCTTTCGGATTCGTACATCAGTAATGTTCATCTGCGTACCACCTTTCGTGCCGTCATTATATTTTTATAAGTTCTGTAATAGTATACAACTGAAGACAAGAAAATTCAAGGATTGTGCGCAATTTTCTGACAATCATAAAAGATGGTATAATGTATCATCAGACCATATTTTGTGGTATAATTAGTCTGCATTTTTTCGGGAGGATTATTAGTGATAAATTTATCTGAATATAAAAGAATACATTGCATAGGTATTGGGGGCATAGGCCTGTCGGCTGTTGCAGAGATTTTCATGTCAAGGGGATATATGGTATCGGGCTCGGACATGAGAGAAAGTGATATAACAGAGAAACTCATGGATGGGGGCGCCCGCATTTTTTTGGGACACAGAGCCAAGAATGTGGAGGATGCCGATTTGGTGGTTTATACCGTGGCTGTAGGAGATGACAATCCGGAGCTGGCCAGGGCAAGGGAGCTGGGCATACCAACAATCACAAGGGCACAGGCGCTGGGTGCTCTCATGGGAGAGTATGACAGGAGCATCGCGGTTTCGGGAACCCACGGCAAGACGACCACAACATCAATGATTTCACTGATTCTCAAGAATGCCCGCAGGGAGCCTACCATTCTTGTGGGAGGAAATCTTGAGGAAATTGGGGGCAACTGTTACGTGGGAGGCAGAGAATACTTCGTAACGGAAGCCTGCGAATACAGGGACAGCTTCCTTGAACTGCAGCCTAATGTGGAGATAATTCTCAACATAGATTCGGATCATCTGGACTACTTTAAGGATGTTGAGCATATTGCCAGATCCTTTGAGAGATTCGCCAGACTGGTTCCGTCGAAGGGTGTAATAATAGCCTATGATGCCAACCCCTTTGTAAGAAGCGTGGTGGAGGGGCTGCCGAATACTGTAACCTTCGGACTGAGCTCCGAGAGCGACTACTACGCCAGCAACATAAGCTTTGATACTGATGGAATGCCGAGCTTCGATGTTAATCACAGAGGCGACTGCCTTTGCAATATCAAGCTCAGCGTACCGGGGGAACACAATATTCTCAATGCACTGGCGTCCTTTACCTGCTGCCGGATTCTGGGAGTGGAGGTAGAGGACATAGTGGAGACCCTTCAGGCCTTCAGAGGAACTCACAGACGCTTTGATATCATGGGAAGAACGGGAACCGGCGCCACGATAATTGACGACTATGCCCACCATCCCACAGAAATCAAGGCAACTCTGGCAGCGGTGAAGAACATGAAGCACAACAGACTCTGGTGCCTCTTCCAGCCCCATACGTATACCAGGACTCTGGCTCTGATGGATGAGTTTGCCAAGGCATTTGATGCGGCAGACAGCGTGATGCTGGCGGAAATATACGCTGCCAGAGAAAAGAACATATACAAGATCAGCTCACGGACCCTCATGGAAAAAATAAGGGAGCACAATCCGGATCTGGATATTGAAACCTTTGACGATTTTGAGGCCATGGCGAAGCACGTATACGAAAACGCCGGTGAGGGAGATCTGATTCTTACAATGGGAGCAGGGGATATTTACAAGGTCGGTGAAATCATTCTTGACATGGATGTGTCACGAATTGAAACAATAAAGAAAACAAGAGTGAGAGAGTTAAAAAAGATTGAGGACTAGGAAGGAGAACAAGAGAGATGATGAAGAACAGTCTATTCTCAAATTACAAGTTATTCACATGTAATGCGCATCCCGAGCTGGCGAAGGAAATAGCATCAATAATTGGAAAGCCGCTGAGTGAACTTGAAGTTAAGAAATTTGCCGACGGTGAAATATGTGTGAATCTGGGCGAAACAGTAAGAGGCTGTGACTGCTTCATCATTCAGCCCACCTGCAACCCGGTAAACGATAATCTCATGGAACTGCTCATTACAATTGATGCCATGAAGAGAGCATCAGCAGGAAGAATCTGTGCAGTTGTTCCTTATTACGGATACGCCAGACAGGACAGAAAGGCAAAGGCAAGAGATCCGATTACAGCCAAGCTGGTTGCGGATATGCTGGTTGCAGCAGGTGCGGACAGAATCATCACAATGGATCTCCACGCTGCTCAGATTCAGGGATATTTCACTATTCCTGTTGACCACCTCATCGGACAGCCGCTGCTTACAGAGTATTATGCCAAGGAGAACATCGAGGATCTGGTAATCGTATCTCCGGACCACGGAAGCGTTCCGAGAGCAAGAAACATGGCAGAGCCTCTCAATGCACCGATTGCCATTGTTGACAAGAGAAGACCTAAGCCGGGCGAGAGCGAAATCATGAACATCATCGGAGATATCGAAGGCAAGAACGCAGTTATCATAGATGACATGATTGACGGAGCAGGAACAATCACAAACGCTGCAAACGCCATTAAGAATCTGGGTGCCAAGAGCGTAAGAGCCTGTGCAACCCACGCTGTATTCTCAGGCAAAGCCATCGAAAGAATTCAGAACTCGGCAATTGAGGAACTGGTTATCCTCAACACCATACCTCTGCCTGAGGAAAAGCAGATTGACAAAATCAAGGTTATTTCAGTAGGAAGCCTCTTCGCTGAAACCCTCATTAGAATTCACGAAAACGAGTCCATCAGCAAAATCTTCGAGGGACACAGATTCTAAGAAGGCAGCCGATATAAACAGTTATTTCATAAAATAATACTTTTCCGGAAAGACAGTTTAAGGAAAGGCAATTTCAGGAAAGAAAAATGTACGTAATCGCAGGGCTGGGAAACCCGGGTAAAAAATACGAGAAAACTCGTCATAACATGGGATTCCTGGTCCTGGATGAATTCGCAGCCTGTCACGGTATCAGCGTCAGCAGAATCAGGCACAGGGCTCTCACCGGTGAGGGCATTGTTGCAGGTGAGAAGGTTTTGCTGGTGAAGCCCCAGACATATATGAATCTCAGCGGAGAATCCCTCAGGGAGGTAATGGCATATTACAATGTTCCGATTGAGAAGCTGATTGTAGTGTATGACGACATGGACCTTGATATCGGCAGCCTGAGGATACGAAAAAAAGGCAGTGCTGGTAGTCATAACGGAATGAAGTCTGTAATATATCAGCTTCAGACAGATCAGTTCCCAAGAATCAGAGTCGGCATAGGCACCTCGGGAAACGCAGACTGGAAGGACTTCGTAACAGGCAAGATCTCAGGAGGAGAAGCGAAGCTTCTGTCAGAGACCGTAAGGACTGCAGCTGAGTCAATCGACTGCATCATCGAAAGCGGCATTGACACTGCTATGAACAGATATAATACAGGAAAGAAAAAGGAACCAAGGAATGAAGGGAATGATTAACATTGCGGGAGCCTCAGAGGGCCGCATCGCACCAATCATAACCGAAATACCGGAATACGGAAAAGGTCAGTGTCTGATAATAGTACCCACATTAAACAGGGCAAAGAGACTTCAGACGGACCTTTCTTTTTTTAGTGCCCTGAAGGGAAGAGCGGACCGGATTATGATTCTGCCTCCGGAGGATGAAAGCCTTATGGCCTATGAGGCCAGAAGCAACGATTCTCTTCTGGAGAGAATGAAGGTGCTCAAAGCACTTGTGTCAGGAGAAAGCTGCATAGTAATCGCACCTGTAACAGGGGCGCTGAAAAAGCTGCCTCCCGCTGAAATCTTCAAATCAAATGTCATCAGCCTTGGGCTGGGGGAGGATATTGACGTTTCCGAGCTGGCAGAAAATCTGCACCGCATGGGCTACGAGAGGGCTTCTATGGTGGAGGCCAGAGGCGAATACAGCATCAGAGGAGGAATTATAGACATATTCACACCTGAAGGAGAACTGCCCTTCAGAATCGAGCTCTTTGACACTGAAATAGATTCAATCAGAACCTTCAGTCCGGATAGTCAGAGATCCCACGAGGTGCTGAGAGACATATCCATATTTCCCTGCAGTCAGCTTTCCCGGGACCAGGAAGTCTTTCAGGCTGCAACAGGACGAATAAGAAGGGCATACGACAGAGCCATCAGGAAGAACCCGGATCTGGAGGAACCCCTTTCACGGAGGAAGGAGCAGCTCCTTGAGTTTTCCCAGAGCATGATAAATCTCCAGTATATGGAGAAGTTTCTCGGATACTTTTATGATGAAGTTCAGAACATATGGGATTACATGACGGATCCCCTTATCATGGTGGATGATCCCGCCAGAATACTGGAGACACTGGAAGCCTTCGAGAAGGAAAGAAACTATGAAATCCAGGAGCTGCTCAGGTGCGGACACGGAATTGCCGAGGACTTCCGGGGACTTGCAGAAGCAGATGATTTCTTTGACATATACCGGCTCCCGGAGAAGCGGGACATCCCGGGTTATGTTTTCACACCGTTTGTAATGACGATAAAGGGCAGCAGAAACAGCGCCCAGGGGCCTGTGCTGTCGGAACTCAGGCAGGTTGAAACAAGGCAGACCCACCGGTACGGCGGCCATATGGATCAGCTTAAGGGGGACATTGAGGGGTACATAGCAAGAGGTTTCGATGTGACAATAGTCTGCAGCAGCAGCGAGAAGCTAAACAACATGCTCGAATTCGTTCAGCATGAGAACTTCAACGAGAGAATTCTGCCCGGCCGTGCAAAGGCAGGAAGCGTCAGAGTGGTGCAGGGAGCTTTGAATGCCGGAATGGAACTGACCTATCGGCAGGAATGCTTCATTTGGGAAGGAGATGTGTTCGGAGGCAGCAGAACCCTCAGAAGAAGGAAAGGGAAAGCCTCCTCAGGAAAGGGCTCCTCATCTGCAGCAAGACAGATAAGAAGCTTTGCCGATGTGGAAAAGGGAGACTTCGTGGTGCACGAGAGTCACGGAATCGGCAGGTTTACCGGCATTGAGCAGCTGGTTGTTCAGGGATTAAAACAGGATTTTCTAAGAGTAGAATATGCGGGAACGGACATGCTCTATGTTCCCGTTGATCAGCTGGGCTCTCTTCAGAAATACATTGGCGGCGACGGGGTGTCGCCTCGCATTAACAGACTGTCGGGAAATGAATGGAAGGCCACAAAGGCAAGAGCCCAGGCAGCGGTTTCAGACATGGCTGAAGAGCTTTTGCGTGTTGCCAATATCAGACGGGAGAAGCCGGGACACGCCTTTTCGGAAGACACGACCTGGCAGAAGGAATTTGAGGACAGCTTCCCGTACGCTGAAACGGATGATCAGCTTAGGTGTATCTCCGAAATCAAGGAGGATATGCAGAAGCCTTATCCCATGGATCGACTCCTATGCGGTGATGTGGGCTTCGGCAAGACGGAGGTGGCAGCCAGAGCGCTGTTCAAGTGCGTAACGGAGGGCAAGCAGGCGGCGGTTCTGGTGCCCACAACTCTGCTGGCAAACCAGCATTACTATACCCTCAAGGAGAGATTCGAGAAGTTTCCTGTTAGAGTTGAGATGCTGTCAAGATTCAGAACCCCATCCCAGCAGCAGGAGATAATAAGGAGTCTGGCAAAGGGTGAAATCGATCTGGTGATAGGAACTCACAGGCTGCTTTCCAAGGACATAAAGTTCAGGGACCTGGGGCTTCTGGTAATCGACGAGGAGCAGAGATTCGGAGTAAGGCACAAGGAAAAGATCAAGCAGCTCAGGGAAAACATCGATGTTCTCACACTGTCGGCAACGCCGATACCGAGAACTCTTCACATGTCACTTTCGGGAATGAAGGACATGAGCACAATAGATGAACCGCCGGAGGACCGGTATCCCGTACAGACATATGTCATGGAGGAGGATGATTTCCTCATCAGAGAGGTAATCGAGAAGGAACTGGCAAGGGGAGGACAGGTATATGTTCTCCACAACAAGGTTAAGTCCATACGGAGAGCGGCAGATAGAATCAGCAGGCTGGTTCCTTCAGCCTCGGTAGCCGTAGGACACGGACAGATGAAGGAAAATGAGTTGGAGGATATAATGATGGACTTCGCCAGGGGCGAGTACGATATTCTTGTTTCCACAACCATCATCGAGTCCGGGATAGATATCCCTAATGTAAATACCATGATAATTCTCGATGCCGACAGATTCGGCCTTTCCCAGCTATACCAGCTCAGGGGAAGAGTGGGAAGAGGAGGACGCATCGCCTATGCATATCTCATGTACAGAAAGGATAAGGTGCTGTCGGAGATTGCCGAGAAGCGTCTCAAGGCAATAAGAGACTTTACCGAGTTCGGATCGGGCTTCAAGATTGCCATGAGGGATCTGGAGCTTAGAGGAGCAGGGAATCTTCTGGGAAGGGAGCAGTCGGGACACATGCTTGAAATAGGGTATGAACTGTATTGTAAGCTTCTTGACGAGGCCCTTGCCAAGGCGGCGGCGGGAGAGACGGGCATGGCCGAGGTTTCACCTGAGGCGGAGGCAACGGCTGTCAATCTGCCGATTCCGGCACTAATTCCTTCAAGATACATTGGGGATGAAATGCTGAAACTCCAGATGTACAAAAAAGCCGCACTTGTGGAAACAGCAGAGGATGCTTCCGATCTTATGGATGAGTTCATAGACAGATTCGGAGATCCGCCGACGGAAACCCAGAACCTCATCAGAATAGCAGTAATTCGAAGTGCCGCAGGAAGGATGGGAATTACCGAGATATCTCAGGAGGGGTACAAGCTGAAGTTTACTCTGATGCCGGAGGTTAAATTCAGAGAGAACACCGTTCCGGATCTGGTGGCGGCATACGGCGGGAAAATCGCATTCAACGGGGGAAAGAATCCCTTTATCAGGCTCACGGCAGGAGTTGCACCTGCGACTCCAATGAAACCTGCATCCCCGAACTATGTGAGAAATATACTTAAAGAACTGGAACTCTTTTTTGAGGTTGTACAATGAACGTTTTCACAGGCATAATGCTTGTTTTCGCAGCAATCGGTTTAATAGATAAAATATTTTCACTGAGGTGGGGGCTGACTGAATCCTTTGACAAGGGCCTCCACACAATGGGAACCATGGTAATCCCCATCGTAGGGGTGTGCACCGTGGGAGCGGAATTCATCGGAAGACACGGGGAGGCCTTTCAGACCCTTTCCTCGGTAATGCCCTTTGACTCAACATTGATAGTGGGGGCTCTTCTGGCACCTGATGTGGGAGGATACTTTGTGGCGGAGGCTCTGACGGATTCCCCAGAGCTTTTGATAATGAACGGCGTTGTGGTGGGAACGCTGCTGGGACAGGCTGTATGTTTCCAGCTGCCGGTGTTTCTTTCCACCCTGGACAGGAAGAACTACCGGGTGGTCCTCAAGGGCTTCCTGGTGGGAATGACAATGATTCCCGTGGGGATGCTGGCAGCAGAGGCGATTCTCCGAATGGATATTGTTCTGTTCTTGAGACAGTTCATCCCGGTGCTTGTCATCTGCCTGCTTATTGCCCTGGGACTATACAGGATACCTGACAGGATGGTAAAGGGATCCCTGGTTATTGGCAGGATAATCCAGATGGCAACAAATATTATGTTCTTTATTGCGGTGCTGGGGATTTTCGTGCCCGCATTGCGATACGTGAGCATTGATGCCGTCTCCCAGGCGGTAATGATAGTGTTTAAATCGGCAATTATAATTGCAGGCTCTCTGGTAATGTCGGAGCTGGTCATGAAGTTCTTCAGGAAACAGCTTGAGGAGATTGCCGGCAGACTGGGAACCAACGGCATATCGGTTATATGCATCCTGATGAACTGCGCCACATCCCTGGCTATTCTGCCTTTGTTTGACAGAATGGACGAGAAGGGAAAACAGTTGAATTCAGCCTTCAGCATCAGCGGTTCCTATGTTCTGGGAGGATCAATGGCCTTCGTATCCGCTGTATCAAGCGGATACGTGGTGACGGTTTTCATAATAAGCAAGCTGGTTAGCGGATTGTTAAGCATGTTTATAATGCACAGGATAGGAGGTAAAAATGATTAAGGTAGCAGTAACGGCGCCCAGGGGTGCCATGGACAGCCTCATAGTGCAGGAGGCCTTCAAAAACAGCGAAATCGAAGTTATCGGATGTGTTGGTACTCCCGGCAGCGATTATATCGGAGCCGATGCGGGACAGGTGTGCGGCCTGGGAGAAAACATCGGAGCCCTTGTATATGACAGCCTGGAGGCGCAGACAGAGGAAGGAATGCTGATAGATCTCTGCGATGTGGTGGTGGATTACTCCAGAATCGAAGTCAGCATGGATGTGCTGGCAAAGTGCATCAGCCACAAAAAGGCGCTTCTCTGTGGCACAACAGGCTTTTCCGACGAGCAGCTGGCTGCCTTTGAGAAGGCGGCAGAGGTGATACCGGTAATGCAGACGGCAAATACATCCTATGTTGTAACCGTTATGAAGAAGCTTCTCAGGGAAGCGGCAGCTCTTCTTGAGGGAAAGGCGGGAATGGAGATTATCGAGGCCCATTCCGACACTAAGCTTGATGCTCCAAGCGGCACGGCAATCGAGCTTGCCGGGGAAATGGCTGCGGGAATGAAAGAAGGAAAGTTTGAGGACATCACCTTCCATTCGGTGAGAGCGGGGAACACCCCAAGCAGCCATCATGTGCTTTTTGGCTGCAGGGGAGAAATGTTCCGCATTTCCCACGATGCATATGACTGGAGATGCTATGCCATAGGCGCCTGTGACGCAATGCTGTTTCTAGCAGATCGGGCAAAGGCAGAAAAACCGGGTTTGTATGCAATGGCTGATGTTATAGAATAACGGACATAATCTGAAGAGTTCCCTTAGGCAATAGCCTGGGAACTTTTTTGTTTTTTGAAAAAACACCGGGACAGCACTTGACAATTGAATATATATTCAACTATAATATGGGCAAGATAGTTGAACAAACATTCAATCGTACAGGAGGAAGTATGGGAAAAAATGAAATGACATGCGACTGCAATGCGGTTCATGAGGACTGCCTTGAGCAGGTCAGGCGTGATATCGCATCTGATGTGGAGATAGAGCGAATGAGCAGTCTTTATAAGGTGTTTGGAGACAGCACAAGACTTCATATTCTGGCAGCCCTAAACTGCCATGAAATGTGTGTCTGCGATCTGGCGGTTCTGATGAACATGACGAAGTCCGCCACCAGCCATCAGCTGAGGGTGCTGAGAGAGAATAACCTCGTTAAGTTCACCAAGCAGGGGAAACACTCGTATTACTCTCTGGCAGATAATCATGTGAAGCAGATTCTGAACATTGCGCTGGAGCATTTGAACGAATAAAAAGGGAGGGAAGACAGAATGAAACACGAACACGAACATGAACACGAGCATAAACACGACCACTGCAGCTGCGGCTGCGACCATGACCATGATCACGACCATGACCACCACCACGACCATGATCACGATATTCTTAGCTGCGGATGCAGCTGTGGCTGCGGCCACGATCATGACCA
>JALFKB010000116.1 GCA_022775805.1 Clostridiales bacterium | reverse complement strand
TTTGCTTGTCCTTTTGGGATTTTTCTCTTGAGAATACCGGGCGGACACAAATAGTATCAATCCAGTATCAAGAGCAGTATGGACGGGCAAAAAAGCCTGTATTCATGCGGGTTTTCGCCGTTTCGAGCGTCATTCCCACTCAATCGTAGCTATCGGCTTGTCGGAGATGTCCCATAGAACTCTGTTGATTCCGTCCACCTCGGCTATGATGCGGTCGCGGATTTTGCAGATTACCGGCCATGGAATTTCAACGGCTTCTGCTGTTACCGCATCCACGGTGTTGATGGCTCTCACCACTGCAGCCCAGCCCATGTATCTCTTGCCGTCCTTGATGCCGGTTGACTTAACATCAGGAATGGCAACGAAGTACTGCCACGGTGCCGGTTCCAGCTTGTCGATTTCTTCTCTTACGATAGCATCCGCTTCACGAACAGCCTCAAGTCTGTCTCTGGTGATTGCTCCCACGCATCTTACACCAAGGCCCGGTCCCGGGAACGGCTGGCGGTAAACCATGGAATCAGGCAGTCCCAGAGCCTTACCCACTACTCTTACCTCGTCCTTGTAGAGAAGCTTAACCGGTTCAACCAGCTCGAACTGAAGGTCCTCAGGCAGTCCGCCTACATTGTGGTGGGCCTTCACGCCGTCTGACTCCAGGATGTCCGGATATATAGTTCCCTGTCCCAGGAATTCAATACCCTCAAGCTTTGAAGCCTCTTCAGCAAAAACATCAATGAACTCTGCTCCGATTATCTTTCTCTTTGTCTCAGGTTCTTCAACTCCTGCCAGCTTGTCCAGGAATCTGTCAACTGCGTCAACATAAATCAGGTTGGCGCCAAGCTCTTCCTTGAATACCTTTACTACCTGCTCAGGTTCGCCCTTTCTCAGCAGCCCGTGATTAACATGAACGCATGTGAGCTGATCACCGATGGCCTTAATAAGCAGGGCGGCAACTACAGACGAGTCAACTCCGCCTGAGAGGGCCAGCAGAACCTTCTTGTCTCCCACCTGATTTCTCACAGCCTCAATCTGTTCGTCGATAAAGGCCTGAGCCAGCTCGGGAGTTGTAATTCTCTCCATTGTTTCCGGTCTTTTGTTTGAATCCATAACACACCTCCAACTATATGTAAATGATACTGTTTAACAACTCAAATATCTGCAATTCAGATATTCAATTATAACTCATTTTCACTATCCATTGTATTGCTTTTTTAATTTTTTTAAGGTAAAATCCCAATGTGTAATTACCATTCCTTAACGAAAGGAAATCCAAGAATGAAGAAATCATTGACAGGACCCCTTATAGCAATTATAGGAGTCAATTTTATTTGGGGTTTTGACTTTATTGCCATTGAATACATGATGCACTATGTGTCTCCCGCTGTATTCACTCTGGCACGTCTGGCAATCGGCAGCATCCTTCTAACGGTCTGCTGTTTTATTTTCAAAAAAGGAATCCACATCAAAAAAGAGGATATGCCGCGGATTTTCATTTCCGGTTCCGTAGGGCTGGCTCTCTATTTTACCGTTGAGCACCTCGGCACCGCTCTAACCTCCGCTTCATTCTCCTCAATTATTCTTGCCACTGTTCCGATTTTTGGAATGATAGGGGACAGGATATTTTTCAGAAACAAGATTACTCCTCTGAAGGTTATCTGCATTCTGGCCTCCATTCTGGGGGTATATCTTCTTGTGTCCGGAGGCGCGATGAAGGTAAGCCTTCTGGGTCTTCTGGCAATGATTGCATCTGCAATAATATGGGCATTTTACATCGTCTATGTTAAGCCTTTGTACGCCAAATACGACCTGCTCACCCTGCTGACGGGGCTGTTCCTTTCCGGACTTATTGTTGAAATACCGACGACATTCATCTACCAGGCTGTTACCCACACACCTATTACCATTACACCGATGGGTATCCTGGTAACAGTAGCCACCGCCATCGTGTGCATAATAGTAGGCGAGTTCTGTTACATTTATTCTGTGGGTCGTCTGAGCACCACTCTGGTGGCCTCCTTCGAAAACGTGCTGCCCCTCACCACGGTGATTTTCTCCCTGGTAATCTTCGGCACGATGCTCACTGGCACCCAGATTGTCGGCGGTGTGATAATAATGATTTCCGTAACGATAATCGCCCTTCGCGAGGGCAGGTAGCGGTCTACGCCTCATCCTCTTTTCTTCTGTCCTCCCGGTACATCAGGAGCAAAAGCAGTCCAATGAGATTAAAGGCAGCTACACATATAAACATGTTTTTGAAGCCGTGATTCAGAGTCCTCTGATGCGAAAAGTATTGACAATATGAAGCTTCTGGTATATATTTACAGTAAATTATTTCCATATATTGCCAGGGGGGAGCCCGATGTTGACGAGGGTATTGGGAAGACCATTAGGAGGAGATTCTATTGTCAAGGGGTTATCAAAACATAAAAAACACAGCAAATCCGGCGGGAATTCTTTCCCGGGAAAAACTGCTTTTGCTTAAGAAGGAATATGCCCGAATGCCAAAGGGTTCACTTCACATCAAAAGCTGTCGGGGCTACCACTACTTCTATCACTACATCGACTCTGTACAAAAGCCACTAAACCTAGATAAGGACTCCGGCCTGATTTACAAACTCTCTCGAAAAAAATACCTTTTCCGAGTGTTGAACAATGATTGGGATAGTGTTTCGAAACAGCTGAGAATATTTGAAAAAGCAGGCTTGAATCTTCAGCGGATTACTTTGAGCTTCAGTCAATACAGGTGGGTTTCCTCTGAATATCAGTCGAATACCGGCTGGCAGGAGAATTTAAAATACAGTACTGCCTCCGGTATTGCCATGCGCTCCAAATCAGAGAGGGATATTGCCTCCCGCCTTGAGCACTACGGCGTTCCCTACAGATACGAAATGAAAATCAAGGTGGATGTTTCTGCTCTGGTGGACGGACTTGAAGAATATCTGGAAAGGAACTGCCGGCCCGATAACTATACACATAAAATGTTTTCTTATCGAGACGGCGGCTGCGTCTGGCATGTACCTGAGAAGCTCC
>JALFKB010000113.1 GCA_022775805.1 Clostridiales bacterium | reverse complement strand
GGGTCCACCCTGCATATGACTCGGCTGACCTGATCTTTGCCCCCACACTTGCCTTTACCCGGTTTACCGGAGGACTTACTTCTAAACTACGCCATGATCGCCGCCTACTTCTTCTTCAACGGTTTACGTGGGACCCTTCGCCCGTAGCTGGCATGGCCTTTCAATCACAGACCCAAGTCATATGCAGGATGAACCCTGAGTTTTTCGTTCAGCATTCACCCGGTTTCCTGTTTCCGCCGCTGCAGAGAGTCAAAAGGTAAACTCCCTCTGCACCTGCCCTGAGCATAACGCTGCTGCAGGCATCTGCCGTGGCGCCTGTTGTATAAATGTCATCAACAAGCAGGATGTTTTTTCCTGCCAGTTGTTTCTCCCTGCCGAATTTTACACCGAATGCCCCTCCCAGTGCAAGCCTTCTTTCCTCCGGATTCATGCTTCGGAGCATTTCCGTTTCTCTTTTTCTGATCAGAATGTCCCCCTGCAATGTGGGTACAGCCCTGCCGAAGTCCTTCCACTGCTTCACCATCTGACGGGCCATAAGCTCCGACTGGTTGTATCCCCGCCTGGCCAGTCTGCCTTTGCTTACAGGTACGGGGACCACCATGTCAAAGGGTCTGATGTTCAGGCTGTCTGCCTTTGCAATGAGCGCTTCCATTCTGTCAAAGAGCACCTCTCCCATCTTCACAGCGAGATACCCCTTCCCGCTGTATTTTATTCCCATCATGAGCTGTCGCTCGAAGTAGCCGTAGGTCAGGCAGCTCCACCCCCGGGTGAAGCTGTGCTCCAGCCGGATGCAGTCGTAGCATATTCTGCCTTTGTATGTGTCCGGAAGCGCCTTGCCGCATTTCTCACAGGATCTGCCGGTTATCCAGTGCATTTTCCTGACGCATTCGTCGCAGAGGGAATAGGGTCTGCTCCTGTCGATTAGAGCGCCGCAGACCTCACAGTAAATATTTGAAGGAAACAGCCCCTCGCTGATTTCCTCTCCGATTTTTCTCCAGTTCATTTCTTAATCCCTTCATCCTTTTATCCCTTTTTCACTTGTTCATTCAATCGCCAATTGGCGATAACAACGGCCGTTACATGGATTCACCCTCCAGCTGCATCAGCCGCTTCAGCCTGGAGGCAAGTCCCGAAAATCTGGCGCTTATGCGGTTGTTGTCCACCATGCCGTTCAGCTTGTCCGGTGAGCCTACCAGCACCACAGCCTGTTTCCCTCTGGTAACTCCTGTATAAAGCAGATTCCTGGTTGCCAGTACAGGCGGAAACCAGCTTACAGGCATCACAACAATTGGGAATTCGCTTCCCTGGCTCTTGTGGACGGTGACTGCATAGGCCAGCTCCAGTTCATCAAGCTGATTGAAGCTGTATGTGACGTATTTCACCTCATCAAACACCACCGTCATCTCGCTGTAATCCCTGTCGATTACCTGGATAAAGCCCACATCTCCGTTGAAAACCCCTTCGCCCTCAGTGAAGTCTTCCCTGTTCTTCCACTGGAGCTCGTAGTTGTTTTTTATCTGCATTACCTTATCCCCCTCGCGAAATATTCTTTCGCCGTGGGTCTTCTCGTTTTTCACGCCGTCAGGGGGATTGAGCACCTCCTGAAGCTCCCTGTTCATGTTAAGGCACCCCAGAGTTCCCTTCCGAACAGGGGTCAGCACCTGGATATCCCTTATGGCATCCAGACCGCCCTCCACAATATCTCTGTAGTACTCCGGAAGTCTTCTGATGCAAAGATCCTTAATGGTCGCCAGCATTTCCTTTTCTGTTTTTCTCTGAAGAAGAAAGAAGTCCTTATCCTTCCCGTTGCAGTCCGGATACTCTCCGTGGTTGATTCTGTGGGCATTTACCACGATCATGCTCTCCCGGGCCTGCCTGTATATTTCTGTAAGCCTGCTGCAGGAAATGTATTCGCTGGCGATTATGTCCCTGAGCACATTTCCGGCTCCCACCGACGGGAGCTGGTCCTCGTCACCCACAATGACAAATCTGGCTCCCGGCAGAATGGCGCTTACCAGACCGTTCATGAGCATCAGATCAATCATGGAGGCCTCATCCACGATTACCGCATCATATTCCAGGGGGTTATCCTGATTTCTGCCGAAGCTCATGTAATCATCATCCTCTATAAAGGAATACTCCAGCAGCCTGTGTATTGTGGATGCATCGTGACCGCTGGTTTCCGTTATTCTCTTTGCTGCCCTACCCGTTGGGGCTGCGATTGCCACCTTAAGGCCGCTGTCTTCGAATATGTTTATTATTGCGTTGATTATTGTGGTTTTGCCTGTTCCGGGGCCTCCTGTAATAACAGATACGCCTTCGTTCAGACAGCTCTTTACCGCTGCCTTCTGCTGTCCGCTCAGGCTTATGCCTGAAGCTTCCTCCGTCCTGGCAATAAGGGTATCCGCATCTCCCTTCACCGGTTTGAGCCTTCCGTGGGATATCTGTCTCAGGCAGCTGCATACATTCTGTTCTGCCCTGTAAAAAGCCGTCAGATACACAACTCTGCTGTTTTCAATGCTGTCTATGTGAACATCTCCGAAGAATGCCATCTGCTCCAGAATATCTCCTATCAGTTCCCGGGGCTGGCCCAAAAGCTGTCCTGCCTTTTCCAGCAGGACCTCCTCCGGAAGGTAGGTGTTGCCTTCCCCTGCAAACCAGCTGAGGGTGAATCTGATGCCGCTCTTTACCCGAAACTCATCGTCCGGGGCAATTCCTATTTTACCTGCTATGGCGTCGGCTTTTTTGAAGCCTATGCCGAAGACCTCATCTGTCAGCCTGTAGGGGTTTTCCATTACAGCCTCTACGGTTTCTCCGCCGTAAACACTGTAAAGCTTAAGGGTCTGTGCGGGGGTTATTCCGTACTGCTGTAGGCTCAGGCTGATTCTGGCGAACTCCCTGTGCTGGAGAAATGCCTCCACAATCTTTGCCGCTACCTTCGGTCCGATTCCGGAAACCTCAGTCAGCTTTTCAGGGTGATTCTCGATAACATCGAAGGTGTCCTCCCCGAAGGCTGCCACAATTGCAGCGGCGGTTTTTCGCCCTACTCCCTTGATTGCACCTGAAGCCAGGAAGCCTTTGATTCCCTCCTCTGTTGAAGGCATTGTTTCCATGGCGCCGCTTACAGCAAACTGCTCACCGTATCTGGGGTTTTCCACGAATTCCCCTGAAATGTGATAGGTTTTGCCTGCCGCCGCTCCCGGCATGGTACCCACAACGGTAAAGTAATCCTCCTCCGCTTCTTCTCCGTTTATTTCAAAAACGGCTACAGTGTAGCCGTTTTCGCTGTTATGAAAAATCATTTCGGCTATTACGCCGTCATACTCCTTCTTCATTCCCGTCAATAATACCCCGTCTTATCTTATCCAGTCCACGTTTCTGAAAGCTCTCCGCAGACGGCTCTTGTTAAAGCTCCTGGCAAACTTCAGCAGCTTGTCCCTTTCGTTGTTCCATCTGTTCTTGTGAACAGGGGTGATAAGGAGCTCCAGCAGGTATTGCGCCCGCTCCGGATCGTCGGTTATTCCCTCTTCTATGATGTCGTCCGCATCAATTACCAGATCCTCCAGGAAAATAGGCTGCTTCTCATACAGAATCAGGTTAAGAATCGCATCACGGGCAACCTGCTGAGGGTTGTCCAGCTCGTACACGATATTCTGAGCCTTAAGAAGTCTGTCATAAAAATGGTATTTGTCCCATCCGTAGTTATAGATGAAGTTCTTGAGCATTTCATCGTTCTTGCAGAAATAGAGCTTCGGACAAAGCCTCTTTGCCTCCTCCAGATAATCCAGGGATTCCTCCTCATGAGGCAGGAAGTGGAGCGCCTTGTCGTAATGCTTCTCGAATACCAGATAGAACAGTCCCAGCCTTCTTAAAGGAATTTTCTTTGTTTCGTCTATTCTCTCGGAAAGCTTCTTATAATCCTTCTTTTCCCTCGGAAGTCCCGATTCCCCGTCAGGACCGATTATCGCTTCAAGAAGATCAAGTCCTTTTAGCATCTTCAGGAATTTTCCCGCATGGTCGCCTATCATGGCTGATGTGAACTCAAAGAGTATGATCTCCTTGTCCACAACCACTGCTCTCTCTCTGTTTGCCTGAATGGCCTCGTATATCTCCCTGTTAAGGTCAAATCCGTAAAGACCCACATAGCGCAAAGCCTTCCAGATAAGCTCCGGCTTGTCCTTCAGCTTTGCCCTGAAGTTTCCTACAGGTTTAAGGAGTTTCTGCTTGATGTCCTTGCGGCCATCCACAGGATCTATCAATACTCCATTGGCATGTTCCCCCAGAGCCTCGCAGGTGAAATCGTATATCTGAAGCTGCTCCTCAATTGGTCCCTCCAGGGTGATGATGTCAGCAACAACCCCCTCGAAATGGTCCGCTTCATTCACATGCTGTGATTCCACAAACCTGGAATAGTCTATTCTTGTTGTTCTCCTGCCGATTGGTTCCCCCTCCGGAAACATCTCCCTGATTTTCTCCTGTGGACACTCGGTGTACATGTCCCAGTCAAGGGGGCTGTCACCCAGAATTGAACCAGTTACACACTGTCCGGCGCTTATTACATCGTATCCGGCTCTGTCAAAGGTTTTTATTATCTTCCCAATTTCTTCCGGTCTTTTAATCATAACAACATCCTCTATCCATTTACTCCGCTCTGTATACCGTTCTGTTATCCAGGGTCCACACCCGGTCGCTGAATTCTCCGGGTTCCGTCCTGTTTACGGCCTCTTCCATATCGTACATTTTAGCATCAATCATATCAAGATAGTGAAGCATCTCCGCCTCCGGGAACAGCGGTTTCTTGGGGCTTCCGAATTCCGGTTCGTAATGATGGGAAATCATCATGTGCTCCAGCATAACCGTTTTCTCACGACCTATATCAAGATCCCGGCATACTCTGTCAAGCTCCCTTACTCCCATCACCAGATGACCCAGCATTTTGCCTTCAAAGGAGTATCCCGGGGAAACTCCGTACTCGTTTGACAAAATCTCGTTCATCTTCTCCATGTCATGGAGTATCACTCCCGCCATGAGAAGCTCCCTGTTGAGATTCACATAAACCTCCGAGACCCTCTCTGCCATCATCAGCATGCGCTTAATGTGCCACAAAAGCCCCGCCATTTCAGCATGGTGATTCTTTGAGGCAGCAGGGTAGTACATTAACCTATCTCTGTTGCTGTCCAGAACGTGCAGGCATAATTCCTTGAGTTCACCGTCACCAAAGGCTTCAGCTCTCTGGCGGATGAAGCCGAACATTTCCTCCGGCTTCTCAGGAGCAGCCTTGACAAAGTCACTCATGTCCAGCATATCCTCAGCTCCCGTAAGCCTTATTCTGGAAATCTTCAGCTGCTTCATTCCGTTCCACTCGGTTACTATGGCCCTCACCTTGATTATGCTGCCCTCCTTGATTCGCTCAAGTCCTGCAACCTCCTCGTCTGCCACATCCCATTTCTTGCCGTTTATCTCTCCGCTGGAATCAGCCAGGAGCAGATCAAGATAGGTCTTTCTGTTCGAGCCTGTCTTGAGAGCGATGCTCTTAACCATGAGATATGTGGTGATTTCCTCGTTTGTCTTAAAATTGCTTATATAATAATCCTTCATCGTTACTCTCTCATTTCAGGCAGATTATTCAATGACAAATGCATTCAGCACTTCACTAATCTTCCCGTAGTCCTCCTGTTGCTGAGGATCATTTGCGTCGTATCTTACATCCGTAGGCGAAAGCAGTACATAAACTACTCCGTCCTTCTCACCGCAAATCCTGTAATCAGGGAAGGCCTCATACTCGCTGCTGTCAGGTGAAAATGCCATAAAAGTTCCGGCAACTCCGTCAAGTTCCTCACTTCCCGTGTTGATGGCTACCTCGCATACGGTACCGCTGGTCTTGTTGATGCTGTAATCCGCGCCGGTGGCATCAAGGGCTTCCTGAAGCCCTGCATTGGTGAGTATAACATTGATATCGAACTCCGGATCCTCCAGCAGAGATACTGTAGTCGTTTCCTCTGTAGTCTGTGTGGTTTCCTGTACAGGCTCCTCACTCTCACCGCATCCGGCAAATGCAAAGGCCATAATCCCTGTCATCATCAGCACCAGGGCTATCGATAATAATCTGTTTTTCCTCATGAGTCTCTCCTTTCTCAAG